>NZ_JBEOSM010000005.1:0-272379 GCF_040302945.1 Microbacterium sp. NPDC096154 | reverse complement strand
CCGACGCGATCCGCGACATGGACACCCAGCTCGCCGGCGGCTGAGCCCGCGACAAGCTCTCACACGGGATGGGGCCGGGCGCACCCGGCCCCATCGTGACGATTCGCCCGGGGAGGGACGACGGTGGTGGACATCATGCTGGATCGCGCACGGCTGCGCGCGACCCGCAACCGACTCGAGAAGATCATCGCGGAGTTCAAGGACGCGGCTGAGACGCGGGACGACCTCAAGGAAGCGGTGAGCACGCCGCACGGCAAGGACAAGCTGCGCGACCGCGTGGACTGGTTCGAAGACAACTGGAAGTCGAACCGCGAGGATCTCGCGGAGCGTCTCGAGGGCGTCTACAAGCGCCTGGACGGCATCGTCGAGCACTGGGCTCAGTGGGAGACCGACACGAGCAAGAGCCTCGAGGGATGAGCATGCGTTCTCCGAAGGGTTACGAACTCACACAGTTCGCCGGGGACCCCGCAGACATCGAGACGCAGGCCCGGGCGATCAAGCGACTGGGCCGCCGGATGGAGCTCACGGCGGAGGCTCTCACCGAGATCGCCGACTCGGATGTGAACAAGAGCAAGGGCACCGACGCTCTCGCGGAGGACGCCGACGCCGTCAAGGGAGATCTCGCCAAGGCGGCGATCCGCTACACGGGAACCGGCGAGGCGCTGCTGCCCTATGCGGCAGCGCTCGAGAAGGCGCGCAACTGGTACACGGCCAACGCCGAGTCGGTGCGTGACGCCGAGACCGAGTACCAGTCCGCACGCAACGAGCTGGCGAGCGCCCCGGGAATCCCGGTGACGGAGGAGGCTCAGGCCGACCGCGAAGACGCCCAGACCGCGGTCGAGAACGCCGAGGGCCCCCGCAACGAATGGTGGGACGCCTACGAGACGGTCTTCGAGGACTGGGAGGACGCGTACGAGAAGGCCGCTGACGGCATCCGGGATGCGATCGATGCTGCCGACAACGACGACGGCTGGTTCGACTTCGTCGCCGACGTGTTGACGTGGGTGGGGCGAGCGCTGGTCGTGCTCGCGGTCGTCGCGCTCTTCGTCGTGGCACAGCCGTGGGCGACGATCATCTTCGCCGCCACCGTCGCCCTCTCCGCCGTGCATCTCGCCGGCACCATCTACCTGTACGCGAACGGCAAGGCGTCGATGTCCGACGTCATCTGGAGCGGCATCGGGCTGGCGACCTGCGGACTCGGTCCGGCGCTCTCGCGGCTCGGACGCGGAGCCCTTCCCCTGGCCGACGACGTCGCGGCCGGCGCGGCGCAGACCGTGGGACCGCGCCTGGGAACGCGCATCGCGAACATGCCCGGCGCCTTCAGCCGTCACGGGCTCACGTCGCTGCTGAGAGGCACCGACGCCGCACGGCTGCTGTCGTTCGGCGACGACCTCGCGAACCTCGGTTCCAAGCTCGGCAAGCCCGGCCTCGCCGGGCTGGGCGGCGTCACGCAGGCGCTGGCGAAGGGGGCCTCCGTCAACGTGCCCGCGGTGGCCAACTTCTTCACCGGCCTGGGCGTGGGCTCGGGCAGCGATTCCGTCTTCGACGGCATCGGCGAGATCATCTGGGGCGAGGGCAACGCCGATGGTCTGCTTCCGTCGTTCGGACATCCGTGAGCGGCGAGATGCGACCATCCTCGGTGACGCGCGATCAGAGGCGTGCCGCGGTGGAGGCGGCGACTCGATACGAGGTGGCGCCGACGCCGCGGCTCGACGCCTGGTCGCTTCTGACGTTCTCGCAGCCCTTCGATCTTCGCCTGCCGACAGTGGCGCTCGACGAGGCGCGCGAGCGAGCTCGTCAGCGCGATATCGGGTATGGCCGCCAGCGGCGGTTCAGCGGGCTGTGGCTGCAGGTGAAGGGCGACCGCGTGCGGGCCACCACGAACCGCGACAGCGGCGGCCGGTTCGCGTCGCCGATGAGCCCGCAACTGCGGGGCGCGATCGATGCGCCGGAGCAGGGCGGTGTGCGGGTCGCGGGACGGCTGCGGTACTTCAGCGAGCCGTTCATCGTCTGGCTGATGCTCCTGGTCGCGGCTCTCATCGCAGCGATGGGGATCGTCTACGACAACGCCGCGGGCTGGTTCGCGCTGCTGCCGCTCGTGGTCGCCGTGCCGTACGTCGTGATCTTCGTCCGTCGCCGAGCGGAGGAGGCGGAGGAGCTGGCGTGGCGCATGGCGGAGGCTCTGGCGACAGTGCCGCTGCGGAGTCTCACCCCGGAGAACGACCGCGCGCCGGCTGCGCGTATCCGCGAGCGGAAGCGAGAAGGGAAGGACGCGTGAGCCTTCGCGAAGAGCTGCTGGGGCAGCCCGCCCCGCCGGAGCCTCGGGGCTTCACCCTGCTGGTCCCGCCCGACTGGGGCAGGTTCCACGCGAACGACGAGGGCCGCCGTGAGCTCGAGCGCATCCTGAGCGAGCGCTTCCGGAGCGTCGGACGTCCCGATCTCGACGGGCAGATGCGCTCGATGCTGCGGCGGCAGTGGACCCGCTTGCAGCAGGTCAAGGCGTTCTCGATCTACATGCCGGTCACGCCGACCATCGAGGGGGCCACGCCGATGTCGGTCGTCGTGGCGCCGTGGAGCACGAACGGCGGCGACTTCGAGTCCGACGTGCGGCAGCGGGCCGAGAGCGCCGTCGAGCGGTCCGACACAGAGGTCGGGCCGGTCTACCGCTGGCAGAGCGAGCAGCGCGGCGAGGGCGACCTTGGCGATGCGCACACCCGCCAGGTGTCGTACGTCTTCCCCTTTCCGGCGCCCAAGCCCCGGCGGGGCATGCTGGTGCGGGCGTCGATCCTGCACCCCGGAGAGGAGCAGGGCGGTGAGGCGCTGACGGCCTTCACCGGTCTGGCGGATGCGATCGCGGAGACGTTCCGATGGCGGATGTGACGCTCGTGAACGGCGCCGACCCGGCGACGTGGGTGTGGGTCCCGCTCGAGTACCCTGCGGGGCCGTGGGACTCGGCAGAGGCATGGGCGGATGAGACGGGCCGGGTGCTGGCAGCGGGCACGGGTGATCGTGCGCCCGGCATCGCCGAAGCCGCGCACATCGTGGCGACGACGGCCACGCCGTTCGACGGCGCGGTCGCGCGCCTCTGGCATGCGCCGCAGGATGGCGCCACGCTGAACCTCGCGCACGTCTACCTCGTCGACGACGATCTGCGCGAGACGGAGCTGTCGCAGCTGTGCCTGGTCGGCTTCGAGTCGGGGGCGCTGCAGCGCGTCTTCGAGATCGAGCACGCCGGATTCGACGAGGCCGTGGGAACGCTCTCGGTGGCGTTCCTGGCGAAGGGCGGGCGGCTCTTCGTCGAGCGCTGGCTCGGTCGCGTGGGCGGAGCCCTGTGCATCGTCGAGGCGATCGACGCCGACGCGGCACGGCTCGAGCTGGTGCACGAGGCGCTGCGTGACCTCTTCCTCTCGCTGACCAGGAGCGAGCGCGGCGGTTCCGGGCAGCGCTCACCGGGGTAGTGCTCCCCGGGGTATCCCTGCCCGTGGGCGGGGATGGCGGGTCGGCTCTAGTGTGTTTCGCGGGTGGTCCGGGGGGATCGCCTGACCATTCCGAGAGAGAAGGGAAGGCGTTCTGATGAGCGACTTCGGTGCAACTTACGACGAGATGGAGTCGGCTGCTCAGAAGCTCGACGACGGCAAGCAGTCGATCCATGATCTGCTGGGCGAGCTGCAGGCTGTGATCGATGAGCTGGTGCAGGACGGCTTCAAGACGGAGAAGGCGTCGGGCAAGTACCGCGATGGGTATGAGGATCTGACGAACGGTCTGAAGGACGCGTCGGAGGGTGTGGCGGACATGGCGCAGGCGCTGCGCGATATGGCCGACGCGATCCGCGACATGGACACCCAGCTCGCCGGCGGCTGAGCCCGCGACAAGCTCTCACACGGGATGGGGCCGGGCGCACCCGGCCCCATCCGGTGAGGGTGCCGCACCGGTTCGGACTCGACACTCACCACGGAGGCATCATGGCGGACGTCGTCATCAAGTACTGGGAGCTGGAGCGACTCATCACGCACCTCGAGCGGATGATCCCCGAGTTGAAGTCGGGCGACAAGTCGGATGCGGTGCGCGACGCCATCGGCTCGCCGTTCCATCGTCACGAGCTGCCGAATGCCGCGGGCGAGTCCGAGTCTCGTTGGAGCTACAAGCGCGAGAAGCTCGTCGGAGAGCTCGAGAGCATCCTCGAGCGGGCGAAGGGCATCTACGAGTCGTTCCAGGAGTTCGATCAGGAAGCCGCCACCAAGTTCGAAAGCGGCGCGTCGGCGCCCGCACGCGCCTGAGCGCGTCCGTTCATCCGGGGGGAACACATGTCTGACATCTACTGGCCGTACACGCGCGATCAGAACCAGATCATGCGGGTCACCGACGATTCGGACGAGGTCGTCTCGATCGCCTGGGACATGATCTACGTGGGCATCGCCATGACGAATTCGGCGCGGATCCTCGAGAACGTGTCGGACAGCAGCGACGGTCAGCAGGGGAAGGCGGTCGACGAGCTGCGCAGCATCGTGGGAGACACCCACGTTCTCCTCGGCAAAGCGGGGGAGATGTACACCGCGACGGCGACCGCGATCCGCGACTACGGGCAGGCGATGAGAGACATCGCACCGCAGATCAACGCGGCGTACGAAGACGCGGATGAGAAGTGGCGCGCCTACAGCAGCCAGCCCGGGGACAAGGACGGCCGCTCGTACTTCCTGGGCCTGGGCAAGCCGGAAGAGGGCAGCGCCGAAGAAGAAGAGCACAAGGCGCAGGACGAGGCCAAGAAGCAGGCGTATGACGACTACGTCGATGCGGCGGACGTCTTCGACGACCGCTACGACGACTGGGAGGACGCCTGGAACAAGGCGGTCTCGGCGATCGAGGACGCCTTCGACGACGACGTCAAGGACTCCCGGTGGGAGAAGTTCAAGGAGTTCCTCGGCGACCTGGTCGAGGTGCTCAAGTGGGTCGGTCTCGTCGTCGGCGTGCTCGCACTCATCGTGGGCGGGCCGATCCTGGCGGCGCTCGCCGCGGTCGTGGCCGTCACCTCGCTTCTGGCCACCGGCATCCTGTGGCTCGCCGGCGACAAGAGCTTCTCCGATGTGATGTGGGCGCTCGTCGATGTCATCCCGTTCGGAAAGCTCGGGCGCTTGCTCGAATTCGGGCACGCGGGGAAGGTCCTCGACGGCCACATGTTCAGCCCCTCCACGTACACGAAGCCGTTCAAGGCCGGTGAGGAGCTCATCGGGAACAAATCGTTCAAGGACGCCGGCCTGAAGCTGCTGACGGGGAAGAACGGCAGCGATTGGAAGAAGGTCTGGGTCGGCGAGGGAAGCCACTTCGACATGGCCGCGTTCCGGTCGCGCACGTCATATTTCGGTGGTGAGAAGAGCTGGGCCGACAACCTGCTGGAGTACCCGATCCGCGCGGGCGGGGCGGCGTTGGAGAGCCTCGTCACGCCGGTCGAGAACGTGTTCAAGCTCAACGGCTACTACGCGCAGGTGACGGGCGACGAAGCGTGGAAGGACAAGGCGCCCGTCCTCAAGATCTTCTTCTGACCGGCCTAGGATTGCGACGATGACTCCCACCGGAATCAGAGAGCTCACTGTCTCGACCACCATGCCCGGCTGGGTGCTTCTGCCGGAGGACCTCGGCGAGGCCGACCGTGACCGCTGGGTGCGGGCGGCGGCGGAGGAGGTTCGGCGGATGTGGGGCGAGTCGCGCGACGCCGTGACGGACGAGACGGTCAGGGAGATGCTGCGCGCCTCTCTCGATACGCGCGGCGACGATCCGTTCGTCTTCGATGTCTGGCCGGTCCAGGGGCCGTTCCGCACGCGGGTTCGACTGCACGTTCTGCGCTCCGGCGATATGCCCGACTGGCGCGAGATCGGGTACGACGTCAGCCTGTACGCGTCGTCGGCGCTCGGCCCGGGACTGCGATGCGTCGGCGTCGGCGAGGAAGAGACCCCCGCGGGCCCTCTCGACACGGTGGAATGGTGGGCGATCTTCGACAACGGCCAGCTGGTGATCGCCGTGCATCTGGAAGCCACGCCTGTGCTGGTGTTCAACCAGATGCTCGGAGGACTCGAGGGATTCACCGACTCGCTGACCGCGGTCATGGCCGACGGAGCCGCATTCGCGGCGCTTCCGCCGCTCGAGGTGCTGGCAGACCCCGAGGCCGACTGGCGCCATCTGACGAACGGAGAATCCGCGGATGACTGAGGGCAGCGGAACAGCGACCAGCACCGGGCCGTCGCTCCGCGAGCAGCTCGGCGCGGCTCCGGACCCGGAGTTCCACCTGCGGCTTCCTGCGGGGTGGGTACGGCGCACCCCCGACGACGCCAGCGAAGCGGAGATGGAGCGGCTTCTGCGACGTCGCCTGATGCCGATCAATCGCCCCGATCTGATGGCGGCGTCCCGTACGCTGCTGCGCGACTCGTTCCGGCAGATGCGCGACTCCCGCGTGGTGGCGATGTTCCTGCCTCTCAACGACGAGGAGCTCGGTTACCTGCCCGTTCCGGCCTCGATGATGGCCGTCATCCGCCAGGGGACCCCCGAGGCGCCGCTGGACGAGTATGTCGAGCACCTCATCCGGCGCGAGGGGGCGCGGCCGCTGTTCGACGACACGAGGATCATGCGGTGCGAACGCGAGACCGAGCGCGACGAGGGCGGGCAGCGCATCGTCATGTCCGGGACGTCGTACGTCACACCGGTTCCAGGTACCAAGCGGAAGCGCGCGCTGGAGATCGTGGCGTCTTACGGCCGTCCTGTCGACGTGCCCCGGGACAACGAGCTGATCGAGGCCGTGCACACGCTGTTCGACGTGACGCTCTCCACCCTGACATGGCGCCGACCGCGCTCGGTGCGAGGAGAGTGAGCGCCGCGGTGTGGCGAGAGGCGAGACGAGGAGCCCGATGACGACGAGCGGCCCGGTCAAAGCGGCACAGATCCAGTCCTACGAGGACGGCGTGCGGTTCGGTCAGCTCGAGCGGATGCAGGCCAACGCGACGCCGACGCTGCGCGGACGCTATCGCCTGCGCTACGTCTGGACCTTCGTGAAGGCGGTGCTGATGTGCGCGCCGCTCGCCGCTCTGGGCGTGGACTTCCGGGACGGGGCGACCGTCTCCGGCCTCTACCTCGGGTACCTCGCCGACCCGGGCCCTGACGAGTTCCGCCGACCGTTCACCTTTCTCGCCCTTGCGCTGGCCTACGCCGGTCAGGTCGCCGTGGTGTTCGACTGGAACCGCCGGGGGCGCGTCCGCGAGATGTGGTCGTCGATGGCCGCCTTCGGCGCGCTGCTGTGCGGCGTTCTTCTGGTGTGGTGGGACGCCACGCGTCCGGTCCCGGATGTGCAGATCCAGATCGGTGCCGCCGTGATGGCGGCCATGGGGCTGATCGCGCTCGCTCTGCAGCTCTTCTTCTCGCGGCCGGGAACCCTCCAGGAGAGGGAGGGTGCCGCGCTGGCCCGGGATCTTCGCGCACTGCCGATCGAGGAGCGCGCGGCCATCGAGGCGGAGCGGGTGCGGATCCTGGATGTGCTGCGCGAGCGGGGCAAGATCGACGATGCGCTCTACGAGCGCGCCCTGTCTGCGCCGCTGGGCGACTGGTGGCGTCTGGATGCCCCGGGCGCCGGAGCGAAGCGATGACGGGTCAGCCCGTGCCGCGCATCGCCGAAGCGCAGTCGCCGGTCGCGTGGGCGCGAACCACGACGTTTCCCCAGCAGATCCGGCTCGGCGATGTGGAGGGGCAGGTGATCGCCCGTCCCGTGGAGTCGCCTCCGGCGCCTCGCGCGGACAACGTCGCGGGACGGGCGATCTTCACGGGCGTGGTCGCGCTCCTCTCCGGCACGACGGAGGCCGATCGCATCCGCCTGCGGGACCGCACGCTCGTGCTCAACGTCCTGCGCGAGCGGGGACTCGTCGACGGTGCGACCTACGGCGAGGTCGTGGCGATGCCGCCTGGCGCGTGGCGCGAATACGACGCCACGCGCGGCTCGTGATCGCACCCCGGCGCGTCGACCGCACGATCGCTCGATGCGGTGCGGTCGCCGCGCTCGCGGCGATCCTCGTGCTCGCGGGGTGCGCGCCGGCGCTGCCCAAGACCGTGGTCTCCGGAACGGAGGTGACGGTCGCGTGGGACGCCGGAGTCGCATCGCTCAACCCGGGCAGCGTGACCGGTGCGACGCCGGGTGGGCTCGACGTGGCGGAGCTCACGCGCGGCGAGTTCGCCGACATCGACGGCGACGAGGTGGTGCCCGATCCCTCCTTCGGCACGGTGACGCTGCTCGACGACGAGGGGTTGACGGTGCGCTATGACCTCGCCTCGCCGACGTGGTCCGACGGCATCCCCGTGGACGCCGCGGATCTGCTGCTCGGGTGGGCTGCCGCGTCCAACTTCCACGGCCCCGATGGCTTCGATCCGCTCGCGGTGCGGGGCGAGGACGGCACGCTCGACCTGCCCGAGGGCGTCGCCTGGTTCGACTCGGTGCGGTCGGGTCTCACCGGCAGCGCTGACGTGCCCCGTGTCGACGAGTTCGCGCGGTCGATCGAGGTGGAGCTCGCGGCGCCCGTCCGAGACTGGCAGACGGCGCTCGACGTCGCGGTGCCCGCCCATGTCATCGCCGCCACCGCTCTGGGCCTGGACGACCCGATGGAGGCCAAGCAGGCGGTCAGCGAGGCCGTGCTCGACGGCGACGGGGAGGCGCTCGCGGCGATCGCGCGCGCCTGGAACGGCGCGCTCACATTGACGCCGGGCGAGGATCCGGATTCGTCGCAGCTGATCTCGAGCGGGCCCTACCGGATCGCCGATCTCGCCTGGGAGCAGGGCGGGCAGCGCATCGAGTTCGTCGCGAACGGCGCGTACGCAGGCGAGCCGACGCCCACCTATGAGCGGGTCGTCCTCTCACCCGCCGGTGACGACCCTGCAGCCGGGATCGGCGCCGCTTTCGACATCGCTCAGGTCGCCCCGACGGGGGCGAATCGGCGGACCGTGCGCGACCTCGAGCGCACCGACCATCCGGTCACCGCCGCGCACGACGGCACGATGTGGGTGCTCCTGCTGAAGCCGCGGGGGGTCTTCGGGCCCGCTGCGGCACGGCTGGCCTTCCTGCATGCGATTCCCAAGGCCGACGTGGTCGAAGCGGCGGCGGGGGAGTGGAAGGAGCACTACTCCTCCACCGACGCCATGCTGTTCGCGCCGAGCGAGCGCGGCTACGAGATCGCGATGGAGGACGCTGGCTTCCGCGACACCATCGGCCATCCGACGGGTCGCGCCGCGGACGAGCGCTCCGCGGCGGGCGTGCCGGCCGGGGCGCGCGTCTGCGTGCTGTATGACAAGCTCAGCGAGTTCGCCGTGCGCGCGTTCGCGGCACTGCGCGACGGCACGGCGGAGGCCGGGTGGACGGTCGCGGACTGCGGTGCCGAAGACGCGGCTCCCGCCTCCCCGGGGTGGGATGCGGCCATCCTGCGCGTGCCGATTCCGCGCGACGCGGCCGAGATCGGCGCGCAGTGGGGCGCCGGCAGCCCCGGGGCGCTGGCCGGCGACGGGAGCGCCGAGCGCGACGCCCTGATCGCGCAGTACGCACACACCGCCGACGCGTATGCCGCCCGGGATGTGCGCGTGCAGATCGAGGCCTCGATCGTGACGTCGGCCGTGGCGCTGCCCCTGGCGGTCAACCCGCGGGTGACTCTGGTCGACAAGGACGTCACCGGCGTCGTTGCGCGACCGGGCGCCTCGGCCTCGGTGACCTGGGGCGCGGCCGCATGGTCACCATCGCAGGACTGAGCGACCCCGTCTCCTCCTCGGGGGCAGGAATGCCCTTGCGGCATGCGGGTAGGGTCTATGGCGGTGATCGGATGTCGTCACGACCGCCCGTCGCCCGGGCTGCGGGTGCATCCGCGTGCCAGTATGTCGCGTAAGGGGGTCGAGTCTTGACAGAGGTGAACGCGTCGACCGGGACGTTCGACGAGGTCGAGGTGAACACGATGCCGGGCCGAATCGCGCCACTGCGCGTCGAGTTCGCCGGAGAGTGGCACGAGGTGCCGACCGGACGCCCGTACGTGGTCGGCCGCGAGGGCGACCTCGAGATCGACGACAACCAGTACCTGCACCGTCAGTTCCTCGAGCTGCAGTATCACGACGGCCTCTGGTGGCTGGCGAACGTCGGCTCTCGCCTCGCCGCGACGATCTCGAGCGCCGGTGGCGCCGTGCAGTCCTGGCTGTCGCCGGGCGCGCGCATGCCGATCGTCTTCGCGCAGAGCGTGGTCGTCTTCACCGCCGGCCCCACCACCTACGAGCTGACGCTCTACACCGAGGAGGCGCAGTACGCCGTCTCCAGTCAGATCGAGGCGTCGATGAGCGGCGAGGCCACCGTCATGCCCGTCAGCTTCACGCCGCTGCAGAAGCTGCTGATCGTCGCGCTCGCCGAGCCGATGCTGCGCCGCGAGGGAGTCAGCATGAGCGAGCTGCCCTCATCCAGTGCCGCCGCGCAGCGGCTCGGCTGGACGATGAGCAAGTTCAACCGCAAGCTCGACAACGTGTGCGACAAGCTCGACCGGATGGGCGTCCAGGGCCTCCGCGGGGGCCCCGGCAAGCTCGCCACCAACCGGCGCGCGCGCCTCGTCGAGTACGCCGTGACGTCGCAGCTGGTCACGCGGGCCGATCTCGCGCTGCTCGACGACGAGGCCCTGCGCAACCAGCACGAGGTCGAAGAGGACTGAGCCGCCTCATCCCGCGGCGTGCGACCGCGATCCTCCATCGGACGAGTTCGCCAGTTCGGCGGCGACCAGGTCCTGCACGATCGACGCCGCGGCGGTGAGGCCTGCCGCGATCGAGAGGGCCACCGCGTGCATCGGACCCGGGAGCCCCGGACCCACCGCGGCGTCCCCGGCGGCGCTGATGCCCGGCACGCTCGTGCGGCCGAAGGCATCGACCGCGATGACCCCGGCCGGCGTCATCGCGAGGCCGAGCTGCTCGGCGAAAGGCGCCGCCTGGCGCCATTGGGTGGTGGTCAGGATGCCGCCGACCGACACTGTGCCACCGCCTTCGAGCGCCACCTCCGCGCCGTGCGGGGCCGGCGCGACCGACACGATCCGCTCGGACCGGATGACGGCGTCCAGGCGCTCGAGCGCGCGGGCGACGTCCGGGTCGATCGCTTCGCCGTGCGCGAGGACCACGACCCCGGTGGCGATCGGACGCAGCATCGCGGCGAGCCGCGGCGCGTGCGCGCCCGCCCCGATCAGTGCGACCGCCGTGGCCGCGAACTCGTGTCCGTGGCAGAACGGGCAGTGCGCAGCGATGGTGCCGAACAGCGGTGCCAGCCCCGGCACGTCAGGGAGCGTGTCCGCGACGCCCGTGGCGAGGATGACGCGGGTCGCCTCGACGATCTCGCCGCCGACCAGCGTCAGGGAGAACGACCCCACCGTGCCGTCGATCCGGATCACCTCGGTCGCGCGGCTGTCCACGGTCTCGTAGCGGGCGAGCTCGCGTCGTGCTGCCCCGCGCAGTTCGGCGGGATCACGGCCGTCGGAGCCGATCAGATTGTGCATGTGCCGCACCGTCGCATTGCGATAGCGCTGGCCGTCGAGCAGCACCGCCCGGCGGTGCATGCGCCCGAGCGTGAGGGCCGCCTGCAGCCCGGCGGGGCCGCCTCCGATGATCGCGACGTCGTACATGGTCCCCTTCCTCTCCGGCGCTTGGGTTGCGCCGAGGACGAGTCTGTGACTTCATGTCGACATGAAGTCAACCCCGTGGAGCGTCGGCGAACTGGCTGAGCGGTTCGGGCTCGCAACCCACGTGCTGCGGCACTGGGAGGACATGGGCCTGCTCGCGCCCGAACGCGACGGCGCCGGACGCCGGCGCTACGGTGAGGCGGATGCGTATCGCGTCGCGGTGATCGTGGCGAGCAAGGCCGCCGGCATGAGCCTCGAGAAGATCCGCGCGCTCGTCGACTCGAGCGCCCGGGCGCGTCACCGGATCCTCGAGGCACACCTTGCCGACATCGACGAGCGGATGGTCGCGCTCGAGCGCTCACGGCGTATGGCGCGGCACGCGCTCGAGTGCGAGGCCCACGACATCTCGATGTGCCCGAACTTCCGCGCGAACGTCGCCGACATCGTCACGGGCGCCCGCGTGGGGATGTCCCTTCCTGGGCCACCCCGCGGCCACGCCCATCCTGCGTCGTGACGACGTGCTTTCGTGTGAGGCGCGGCCTCAGGGCTTGAGCTTGGCGCGCGTGAGCTTCTCGGCCAGGCCGGTGTAGGTGGCGGGGGTCAGGTCGAGCAGGCGCTGCTTGGCCTCGTCGCCGATCTCGAGGCCCTTCACGAACTCCGCGAGGTCGTCGGCGCCGACCCGTCGGCCGCGCGTGAGCTCCTTGAGCAGCGCGTACGGGTCCTGGATCGTCGAGCGCCCGGCGGTGACCTCGGCGCGCACGACGGTCTGGATCGCCTCGCCCAGCACCTCCCAGTTGTGGTCGAGGTCGGCCAGCAGCACGTCGCGCGACAGCGAGATCTCGCCGAGACCGCGCGTCAGGTTGTCGAGCGCCAGCAGCGAGTGGCCGAACGCGACGCCGATGTTGCGCTGCGTGGTCGAGTCGGTCAGGTCGCGCTGCAGGCGCGAGGTCACGAGCGTCTGGCCGAGCGACGCCAGCAGCGCGCCCGCCAGCTCGAGGTTCGCCTCGGCGTTCTCGAACCGGATCGGGTTGATCTTGTGCGGCATGGTCGACGAGCCGGTCGCGCCGGCCACGGGGATCTGCGCGAAGTAGCCGAGCGAGATGTAGGTCCAGATGTCGGTCGCGAGGTTGTGCAGGATGCCGCCCGCGTGTCGCACGCGGTCGTACAGCTCGACCTGCCAGTCGTGCGACTCGATCTGGGTCGTGAGCGGGTTGAACGTGAGACCCAGGGCCTCCACGAACTCGCGCGCCAGGTTCGGCCAGGCGACCAGCGGGGCGGCAGCGAGGTGCGCCGACCACGTGCCCGTGGCGCCCGAGAACTTGCCGAGGTATTCGGACCCCTCGATCTGCGCGAGCACGCGCTCGAGGCGCCACACGAAGACGCCGAGCTCCTTGCCCATCGTGGTGGGGGTCGCGGGCTGACCGTGCGTGCGCGACAGCATCGGCGCATCGGCGTGCTCCAGCGCGAGCTCGCGCAGACGCTGGATGACGCCTCGGTACGCGGGCAGCCACACGTCGTTGACGGCGCGCTTGACGGTGAGCGCGTACGCCAGCGAGTTGATGTCCTCGCTCGTGCATCCGAAGTGGGTCAGCTCGGCGATGCGGTCGAGGCCGAGCCCGCTCAGCCGGTCGCGCACGAGGTACTCGACAGCCTTCACATCGTGACGGGTGACCGCCTCCCGCTCGGCGAGCCAGTCGATCTCCGCCTGGCCGAACGCGATGTACAGGGCTCGCAGCTGGTGCTTCTCGTCCTGCGACAGCGGCGTCGTGCCGAAGAGCGAGTGGTTCGTGAGCGTGATGAGCCACTCGACCTCCACCTCGACGCGAGCCCGGTTCAGGCCCGCCTCCGACAGGTACTCGCCGAGCGGCGAGACCGCGGCCTTGTAGCGGCCGTCCAGGGGGCTGAGGGGCTGGGTGGGAAGAGCGGTCACGCGGGACCTCCGGATCGAGGCGGACGGATCGCCGGTTCGAGCTGGAGAGACAGCGCCCGGCTGGAACCTCGATCATACCGAGCGGGCCGTCGCTCGTCCCCAGCGGGTCTGGCAGCGCGGGTTGTTCGCGGCGGCGGGAAGCGGGCCGCGCCCCCGGGCCGCGCACGCGCATCCTGACTGCATGGAGGTGTACGGAAGCGGCTTCCCCGCCGGCGCCTGCGCGCACCTGGAGGCCGCGGTGCGCCAGATCGAGCGCGCCCGCGAGGAGCTGGCGGCGGCGTCGGCGGGGATCGCGTGGCGCGCGGAAGCGGCCGAGGCATTCCGAGAGGCCGCGGGCGCCCAGGTCTGCGAGGCGGCGTCGATCGCCCTGCGGGCGGCCGACGCGCTCGCGCTGCTGCGGTGGCAGGGGATATACCTCGCGGTGGACGGGGGCGCGCGGTGAGCGGCCTGGACATCGTGTCGGGCGGGGCCATCGCGGTGTCGACCGAGCAG
Organism: Microbacterium sp. NPDC096154; assembly: GCF_040302945.1. Classification (NCBI taxonomy): domain Bacteria; kingdom Bacillati; phylum Actinomycetota; class Actinomycetes; order Micrococcales; family Microbacteriaceae; genus Microbacterium; species Microbacterium sp. NPDC096154. The sequence goes on along the minus strand of NZ_JBEOSM010000005.1, from coordinate 258,309 downwards.
CTGCGCGAGGCGGCTGCTCGCTTCGATCGGGTGTCGGCTCTGCTGTCCACGGCGTCGCATTCGGCCATGAGCGCGCAGCTCGCGATCTCCCCGCCCTACGACCGGGCCCCCGCGCAGGATGTCGCCGCCCGTGCCGGTCAGGCGTCCATCGCGGTGGGCGACACCGCCCGCGCCCTGCGTCGCGCCGCGGACGTCTACGAGGCCGTTGAGGGGCGCGTGCGCCTCGCCCTGCTGGGGCATCAGCCCGCGGGCGCGGACCGGGCGCGGGACGCGCGGATGATCGAGGCGCGTCTCGCGGCGATCGAGGAGCGCACTCCCGGAGCGAGGGAGGAGTCGCGACGGCTGCTCGACGAGTGGGCGGCCGGCGCCCTGCCCGAGGACGGGATCCTCGTGGGAGTGCTCGGCGCTGCGCTCGGCGCGGGCGGCGCGCCGGCAGTCCGGCTCGCCGGAGCCACCCCGCTCGGCATCCTGCTCGAGGCCGTGGCGGTGACACTCGCCGTCTCACGGCGCGACGCCGCGCACCGCGGCGAGGTGGGAATGGGCGCATCGGCAGACGTGCGCGTGCGGGTGGTGTCCTCCCCGGCGGTGGCGGGGAAGCCACCCGCGGGGGCAGCCGATGTCGCCGCGCGCATACCGTCAGGCGCGTCGTCCCGCTTGCCGGAGACGCGCATCCGCGTCGAGCGCTATACGTTCGCGGACGGCCACAGGCGCTTCGGCGTCTACATCACGGGCACGCGCGACTGGTCGGTCGGGCCGGCGGCGGAGCCCTGGAACGGCCGGTCGAACCTGCAGCTCTACTTCGGCGAGGCGGCGGCGTCCTCCCAGGCGGTGTTCGCCGCGCTCGAGCAGGCGGGCGCGCGTCCGGGCGACGTGATCGACATCGCCGCCCACTCCCAGGGCGTTCTCGCCGGCAATGTCGTCGCAGCGAGCGATCAGTACCGGGTGGCGTCGCTCATCGGCTTCGGGGGTCCACAGGTCGTGCAGCTGGGCGACGGCGCGCTCGCGCTGCAGCTGAGCTACGACGAGGATCCCGTGGCCGCGCTCGCCGCGGGCGGGCTGCCCGTCACGCAGGGGGCGGCCGACAGTCTGGTCGTCACCGGCGACTTCGACGGCGACCCGTCATCGGAGGCGCTCGTCGCGGAGGCCCATGACATCGGCGCGATCAGTCGGCTGGCCGCCGAGCTCGACGCGTCGACGGATCCGCGGGCCGACGCGATCCGCGCTCATTTCGCCGAGCTCGGCACCGCCGTCTCGACCGAGGTGATCGAGGTCGCGGCGACGCGCGTCAGCGCTTCTTCTTCTGAGGGCGCAGGATGACGCCGAAGACGCCGTTGATGACGCTGATGAGCAGGGCGGCGACCACGCCCCACCAGAACGATTCGACCGTCAGACCCCAGCCCCACGAGCTCGTGATGACCGCGGTGAGCCAGAGCAGGAAGCCGTTCACCACCAGGGAGATCAGGCCGAGCGTCAGGATGTACAGCGGGAAGGCGACGATCTTGATGAGCGTGCCCACGATCGTGTTGACGACCGCGAAGATCGCCGCCACGGCGAGCAGCGTCAGCGCGAGCTGCAGGTCGTCGCCCGGGGCGAACGGCGTGACCGTGACGCGCAGCGCGGGAATCAGGGTGACGACCCAGATGGCGAAGGCGTTCACGACGACGCGGACGATGAAGCGCATGGCCCTCAGTCTGGCATCGCCGACCGAACGGTGCCGAGAATGGGCCGCGCATCCGTGCGGGAATCCGCCAGTGCACACCAAGAGCGCGAGGTCACAGGCCCCCGGGATGTGCGGTCGCGGCGCGCGTGTGCCCTCGGTGGAGCGGGCAGAATCGGTCCATGGCCCAGCGACCGCGCCTGCCTCGCACCTCACCTCGCGCCGGAGGGGTGGACCCCGCCGCGATCGACGCCCTGGCGGAGGCGCTGGACAAGATCGGCGAGGTGCACGCGCTCGTGATCGTGCGGCACGGCGCGGTGGTGGCCGAGGGCGCGTGGGCGCCGTACGCCCCCGACCAGCGGCATCAGATGTTCTCGGTGTCGAAGGCGTTCACCGCCATGGCGGTGGGGATCGCGGCGGCGGAAGGGCTGCTCTCGGTGGAGGACCGGGTCGTCGATCTGCTGCCGGATGCGGTGCCCGCGATGGTCAGCGAGAACCTCGCGGCCATGCGCGTGGAGCACCTTCTGACCATGACAACGGGACATGCGCTCAGCTCGATGGAGGGCCGTGGCCGCACGATCGGCCGACGGGAGCCCGACTGGGCGCGCGCCATCCTCGCGGAGGACGTGCCGCTCGTGCCGGGCAGCCGCTTCGTGTACGACACCGGGGCGACCTACCTGCTCTCGGCGATCCTGCACCGGCTCACCGGCATGCGCCTGCTGGACTACCTCACGCCGCGCCTGCTGCGGCCGCTGGGCATCGTCGGGGCGGAGTGGGAGCAGGACCACGAAGGGATCGACGTCGGCGGCTACGGGCTTTCGCTCACGACGGAGGACATGGCCGCGTTCGGCCAGCTGATGCTGCAGCGCGGGCGCTGGGGCGACACGCAGCTGGTGCCGGCCGAATGGATCGCCCGCGCGAGCGATCGGCTCGTCGACAGCGCGCCGCAGGGGTGGGACCCGGACTGGGCCCAGGGCTACGGCTATCAGCTGTGGCGCTGTCGTGTCGACGCGGTGCGCGCCGACGGCGCCTTCGGGCAGTTCATCATCGTGTGGCCCGAGCACGACGCGGTGATCGCCATCACGTCCGGCACGTCGCGCACCCAGGCGGTGCTCGACAGCGTCTGGAACTCGTTGCGGGGCGCCTTCGCCGACCCGGGTGGGTCAGGCGACCCGAGCGCGGCCGCGCCCGATGCTGCGGCGCTTGCGGTGAGGCGTACGCGGGCCATGCCGCAGGGGCGGGCGCGCTCGGACGTCGAGGCCGAGCTCGGCGGCGTCGAGTACGCCCTGTCGTGGGACGAGCCCGCCGGCGCCCCCTCGTTCGCGGCTGCGGCGCTCTCGACCGAGAGGCAGGGCGACCGGCTCGTGCTGCGCCTGCGGGCGGACGACGGCGCGGCTCTGGAGCTGCGCGCGGCCCATGGCCAGTGGCTCGCCAGCACGGGCCCGGGCGGCGAGCCGCTCGCCGCCTCGTACGCGTGGTCGGACCCGCAGCAGCTCGTGATGACGGTGCTCGGGATCGGCACGCCGTTCACGTGGACCCTCGCCGCGCGGTTCGACGAGCGCGCGGTGCGTCTGACCATGCGGCAGAACGTCGCCTTCGACGGATCCACGCAGTGGCAGGCCGAGGGGCGGCGGGTCGAGGGGCGGCGCGATACGGCGCCGGCCGGCGGCTGAGGACTCCGGCCCTCCGCGGCGCCGTCAGCGGCGGGGAGCCGCCGTGCTCTCGCGCGTGATCAACGTCGTGGCGAGCTCGATGCGCGTCAAGGGCGGATGCGCGCCGTGCGCGAGGTCGCCGAGCAGCCGCACGGCCTGGTCGGCCATCTGCGCGAGCGGCTGGCGCACGGTCGTGAGAGAGGGCGACAGGTAGCCGCACAGGACGGTGTCGTCGAAGCCGACCACCGAGAGGTCGTCGGGGATGCGCAGGCCGCGCTCGAACGCCGCGTGATAGACGCCCATGGCTTCCAGGTCGCTCGATGCCACGATCGCGGTGGGCGGCTCGGGCAGGTCGAGGAGGGCGCGCGCGCCGGCCTCGCCGCCCTCGATCATGAAGTCGCCCGGACGGATCAGCTCGGGGTCCACCGGGATGTCGTTGCGTCGCAGGGCGGCGGTGTACCCCTCCTGCCGCTCGAGCGACAGGGCCGCCTCGGGCTCTCCGGTGATGAAGCCGATGCGGCGGTGGCCGAGATCGATCAGATGCTGGGTCGCGTCGCGCATCCCCGCCCAGTTGGTGACGCCGACCTGCGCCGTGTCGGCGGCGACGTTGCCTGCGGCATCGAGGCGCACGAGCGGTACGCCGGCCGCGCGCAGACGGTCGAGCTCATCCTGGCCGGCGCGGGCCGTGGCGACGATCACGCCCGTGGACCGGTGGGCCAGCACCGAGTCGGCCCACGCAGCCATGGAGAAGCCCTCGTGCATCATGTTCGTCACGATGAGCGACTTGCCGTGGCGCGCCACGGCCGCCTCCGCACCGCGTACGACCTCCAGCGCCCAGAGCGTCCCGATGCCGCCGATCAGCAGCTCCACAAGGCCGTGGCGATCGCCCGGGGCGGCCGCTCCGCGCGAGCGGTAGCCGAGGGCTCGGGCGGTCGCGAGCACGCGCTGACGCGTCGCTTCGGCGATGTCGGCCCGCCCGCTCAGCACCTTGGAGGCAGTGGAGACCGAGACGTCGGCCTCGGCGGCGATGTCGGCGAGTCGGGGGCGGGTCGCTGCCACGGAACGTCCTCTCGGCGATACGGTCGCGCGTGTCCGCCTCGCGGAACGCGGCCGAGCCGATCGTGGCATGTTCGAAACAATTGCGCAACTTTGCGCTGTGCGCCCCGCAGGCGCCCTCAGCGATATCGGTACAACGTGATCCGCTGCAGGGTGATCCGGCCGGGCGGCAGGCGAAGGTGGCGGCCCTGGTGCGTCTCGTCGCCGTTGAGCCGGCGCAGGGTCCGCCATGTGCCGCTGTCGTCGAGGCCGCCCTCTTCGCAGTGCAGGATGCCCACGGTGTCGCCCTGCGGGGTGGTGTCATGGAACGTGAGGGTGGTTCCCGTGCCGGCGACCACGAGCTCGTCCGGGCCCGTGCGGATCGCGATCGCCCCGGCCGGCAGTGCGGTGAGGTCGGACGGAGCGTCACCTGCCTCGTTGAGGACGCCGTCCGCGAGGCTGGGCGCGATCGTCCGCTCGAACGTCGCGCGCAGCTGCAGGTCACCGAGTCGCACTCGGTGCGGCTGCCGCGGGTGATCGGTGGGAGGCAGGAGGCCGCGCATCCGATCGTGTCCCGCGTGCCGCGCGATGAGCGGCGCGAGCTGGCGCAAGGCCTCGTATGACTCGGTGAGCAACTGCTCGGCGCGCCCCTCGATCGACTCGACGCCGAACACCGAGAACCCGATCGCGTCGTGAGCGCCGAAGGCGTAGAGAGCGTTGACCGCGGCATCCGCGCTGCGCAGCGCCTCGGGCACGAACAGCGGTTCGCCCGCGTCGGCATAGCGGCCGGTCCAGTGTGCGAAGTCGGGGAAGTAGATGTCCGGCGCGAGGAAGTCCAGCGAGGGAGCGCCGGCGTGCCAGACGTCGGCCAGGTGCGGCAGCGGACCGGCGCTGGGGTACTGGCCCGGCTCGTATCCCGTGCGGATGAGCGCGGCGTTGGTGTACATGGGCAGCGGCAGCTCGGCTTTGCCCGCCGCGGTGACGCGCTCGACGTAGCGCGCGTACGCCCAGGCCATGAACACCTCGTCGATGGCAGGGCCCGAGCCGAACACGTCCTCCCACGAGCCGTTCTCGCGCGCGCCCGCCGCGCGCCAGCGCCGAGCGACCGGGCCGTAAGTCGTCCGCAGGCGGTGGATCAGCGCCTGGGGAACGGCGTCGCGGAACGCGCGGTCCGCATGCTCAGAGTGATCGCGCGCGTCGGGGATCATCCCGATTTCGTTCTCGACCTGCACCATGACGACGGTGCGCTGCGTGTCATGGTCGCGCAGGTGCGCCATGAGGGCGGCGAACGCGCGCGCGTCGGCCGCGCTGTTGGCCGGATGGAACGGGGTCAGCATCTCGAGGGTGCCGCCCGCGGCGTCACGGCTGCGCGGGAAGCGGGCGGTGTCGGTCTTGACCCAGCCCGGCGCGTAGCACGACATGCTGTTCTTCCAGCTGCCGAACCACAGCAGGACGACGCGCATCCCGTGCCGGGCGGCGTCCTCGATCAGCTCGTCGACCGTCGTCCAGTCGAAGCGGCCCTCCTCGGGCTCCACCAGGTCCCAGCACGCCGGGGCGATCACGGTGTTGAGGCCGATTCCGACGAGCTTGTCCCACAGCGGCGCCAGGTACGCGCGCTCTGCCGCGGAGTTGCCCAGCTCGCCCCCGCGGATCAGGAACGGCTGGTCGTCGACCACGAGGAGGGTCGCGGTGCCCTGCGCGGTGAGGCGGGGGAGGGAGCTGCGGGCCATGGGCCCCGATCCTGCCAGGCCCCAGGCGCCGCTCGCGAGGGCCTCGGGAGGGATCGGACGCGACTGTGGCGAAAAAGTTGTCCGAAAAGTTGACGAAAGGTTGCGCCCCGAATTATCGTGCAAGGGCACGTCGAGCGCTCGCCAGATCCGCGCGTCGACGGCTGCCCGGGGCGATGAGGCTCCGGACATCCGGGAGGAACGATGTCGCTGAAGACCGTCACGCAGACCGAGGTCGTGCGCACCGCGGCCGCGCCAGGTCGGCGGGGGCGTCGGGCCAGCGGAGGCTGGGCGAAGGCCCTGCGCCGTGACTGGCAGCTCTATTCGCTCGCTGTGCTGCCGGTGGCCTTCCTGCTGCTGTTCAAGTACGTGCCGATGCTCGGCAACGTGGTCGCCTTCCGCACGTACACGCCGGGCGGATCCATGTTCGGCGACGAATGGGTCGGCTTCCAGTACTTCGAGATGGTCTTCTCGGACGCCATGTTCTGGCGTGCCTTCGCCAACACGGTCATCATCGGCGGCCTCACGCTCGTCATCGTGTTCCCGCTGCCGATCATCCTGGCGCTCCTGCTCAACGAGGTGCGCGTGCGTTGGTTCAAGCGCGTCGTGCAGACCGTCAGCTATCTGCCCCACTTCATGTCGATCGTGATCGTCGCCAGCTTCGTGAAGGAGCTCACGTCTCTCGACGGGACGATCAATGCGATCGTGCGGGCGTTCGGCGGCGACGCGGTCAATTTCCTGCAGGACCCCGACTGGTTCCGCGCGATCTACGTGATCTCGGAGGCGTGGCAGACCGTGGGCTGGGGCACCATCCTGTATCTCGCAGCGCTGACCACGATCGACGACCAGCTGTACGAGGCCGCACGGATCGACGGCGCCAACCGCTGGCAGCAGACCTGGCACGTCACCCTGCCGGGCATCCGCCCCACGATGATGGTGCTGCTCATCCTGAACATCGGCCAGTTCATGGCGGTGGGCTTCGAGAAGATCCTGCTGCTGTACAACCCGCTGACCACCTCCACCGCAGAGGTGCTCGCGACGTACGTCTACACGATCGGCATCACGTCGGGCAGCCCCGCCTACGCGACCGCGATCGGCCTGTTCGAGGCGGTGATCGGCCTGGTGCTCGTGTTCTCCGCCAACGCCATCTCGCGCAAGACAACCGGGAGCTCGCTGTGGTGATGACCAACCCTCCCAAGGGAGCCGTGCCGGCGCCGGCCGTGGAGAAGGTCGAGGACGTCGATCTCGATCCCGTCGAGCGGACGCCCGACCTCGCGGCGGTGCGATCGTCGACGCGGGGCATCAAGCCGACCCCGGCGTATCGCGCGTTCACGCTCGTCAACGTCGTGATCCTCATCCTGGTGGCGGTGCTCACGCTCTACCCGTTCGTCAACCTCGCGGCGCGCGCGTTCAGCTCGCAGGCGGCGATCGCGGCGGGCGAGGTGTTCGTGTGGCCGGTCGGCTTCAACCTCACCACCCTCCAGAGCGTGATCGCGCAGGAGCGCTTCTGGATCAACTACGGCAACACGGTGCTCTACACCGTGGTCGCCACGGCCATCTCGATGGTGCTGACGACGATGTTCGCCTATGTGCTCTCGAAGCCGCACCTCAAGGGGCGCGGGTTCCTGGTCGGCATCGCGCTGTTCACGATGTTCTTCGCAGGCGGCCTGATCCCCAACTACCTGCTCATCTCCGAGCTGGGCTTCAAGAACACCATCTGGGCGATCGTGCTGCCGCAGGCGATCAACGTCTTCAACCTGCTGATCATGAAGTCGTTCTTCGAGAACTTCCCGGCCGAGCTCGAGGAGGCCGCGGCGATCGACGGACTGTCGACGTACGGCATCCTGCTGCGCATCGTCCTGCCCCTCAGCAAGGCGATCATCGCCACGATGATCCTCTTCTACGCCGTCGCCTTCTGGAACTCGTGGTTCCCGGCGTTCCTCTACATGGACGACCCCGACCTCTATCCGGTCTCCGTGTACCTGCGCAACATCATCGCGGGTGCGACGGGGACGGGCGAGGGCCTCGGCGCCGACGCCGTGCAGATCGGCTCCAACGTGAAGGCCGTGACCACGCTGCTGACGGTGCTGCCCATCGTCTGCCTCTACCCGTTCATTCAGAAGCACTTCGTCTCGGGCGTGATGCTCGGCTCCGTCAAGGGCTGACCCGCGCGCCGTCCACCTCTCACCGACCCATCCAAGACCCCCTCATGAACGACGACGTTCTCAGCACCGGAGGAACCATGAAGATCCGATACAAGGCGCTCGCTCTGGGCGCCGTGGCCACGATGACCCTCGGCATGGCCGCCTGCAGCGGCGGAGGAGGCGGCACGACCGGCTCGGATGCCGGCGACGCCACCATCGGCGAGGACCAGTCGGTCGGCGCCATGGAGGATTTCGGCGTCGGCACCACCTTCAAGGCGACCGAGCCCCTCGAGTTCGGCCTGCTCTACCGCGACCACCCGAACTACCCGTTCGACGCCAACTGGTCGATCGTGAAGCACCTCGAAGAGGACCACAACGTCACGTTCGACTACCAGTCGGTGCCGTTGGCCGACTGGGGAACGAAGCGCACGCAGCTCATCCAGACGGGCGACGCGGCCGACATCATCCCCTCGACCTACGTCGCCGACGTGCAGAACGTGACCGCGGGCCTGCTGCCGATCTCGCAGTACCTCGACTACCTGCCCAACTTCCAGGACAAGATCGAGAAGTGGGGCCTCGAGGGCGAGCTGGACCGCACCCGCGACGCCGACGGCGACTTCTACGTGCTGCCGGGCCTGCTCGAGAACGCCAAGCCCGACTACACGATCGCCATCCGGGCCGACTGGTGGGAGGACGCGGGGCTCGAGGATCCCCAGACCTGGGACGAGTTCGCCGAGCAGCTCGAGGTGATCAAGGAGCAGCACCCGGAGCTGACCTACCCGTACACAGAGCGGTGGAACACCACCAACAACAACATGCCGCTCGCCGCCATCCTCCAGGCCGCCGCGGGCAACTTCGGCACCGAGGCCGGCTGGGGCTTCGGAGACGGAGTCACCTGGAACGGCTCGGAGTTCGAGTACACCGGCGCGCAGGAGGGCTACAAGGAGCTGATCACCTACTTCCACGGCCTCGTGGAGGACGGTCTGCTCGACCCCGACGGCCTGACGCAGGATGACGACACCGCCAAGGCGAAGTTCACGACCGGCAAGGCCGCGGCGATCTCGTCGAACTCGCAGGTGATCACCGAGTACCGCAACGGCTTCGCCGAGGCGGGCGACACGGAGGCCGAGGTGCGCAACATCGTGGTGCCCGGCGGTCCGGCAGGCGACATGATGGACCCGACGACGGGCGGCCACTTCGAGTCGGGCGTGGCGTTCTCGAAGGATGTCGCCGAGAAGCCCTACTTCAAGGCGCTGCTGCAGTACGTCGACTGGCTGTACTTCAGCGACGAGGGTCTCGAGTTCGCCAAGTGGGGCGTCGAGGGCGAGACGTTCGAGGTGGTCGACGGCAAGCGCCAGCTGCTGGACGGCATCGACTGGAACGGCATCAACCCCAACGCGGGCGACTCACCCAAGCTGCTGAACGCCGACTTCGGCTACTACAACGGCGTGTGGTCTCTCGCGCACGGATCGACGGCCGACCTCGTGCAGTCGACGCTGGCGCCCGAGGTGGTCGAGTTCCAGAAGGCGATGAACGAGCAGAAGGAGGTCGCCGACGGCGGCCCCGGCATCCCGCTCACCGACGCGCAGCGCACGCAGATCTCGGTCTCGCAGGCCAACCTGCAGGGCGCCGTGATGACCGCGACCGCCCAGTTCATCAAGGGCGACCGCTCGCTGGACGAGTGGGACGCCTACGTCGAGGAGCTGCGAGGCCTCGGCATGGATGACTACGTCGCCACGATGAACGAGGCCGCCCAGTCGGCCGAGTGATATCGGGCGGCTCCCCGCGCGCCGGGGAGCCCCGACCACAGGAGGGGGCGGGGTCGCATCCCGCCCCCTCCGTCTGTCCACTGCCCTTTCAGGAGGATGCGTGCCTGCCACCGTCGTCGTCCCGTCCGAACCGATCGGCGTCCTGTCGGACGCCTGGCGCGCGAGCGTCGGCACGGGACGGTTCAATCTGGCGCTGCGGTCGGATTACCGCGACTCGCTGGCGCTCGTGCAGCGCGAGATCGGCTTCCGGCACATCCGGGGTCACGGCCTGCTCTCGGATGACGTCGGCGTGCACCGGCCGTACGACGTGGCCGGTCGCGCGGGCACGCGCTACGCCTTCACGTATGTCGACCAGGTCGTCGATGCGTACCTCGAGGCCGGCATCAAGCCGTTCCTCGAGCTCGGGTTCATGCCCACCGGCCTGGCGTCGGGCGACCAGACCGTGTTCTGGTGGAAGGGCAACGTCACCCCTCCGTCGGACCACGCCGAGTGGGCGGAGCTCATCCAGGCGCTGCTGCGTCACCTGATCGCGCGCTACGGCATCGACGAGGTGCGCACGTGGCCCGTCGAGGTGTGGAACGAGCCGAACCTGCCGCACTTCTGGCAGGGCGCGGATCGCGACGCCTACTTCCGCCTGTACGAGGCGAGCGTGCTGGCGATCAAGGAGGTGGACGCCGCGCTGCAGGTCGGCGGTCCCGCCGTGTCCCCGGGGGCCGACGACTGGTGGCTTCCCTTCGCCGAGTTCGTGGAGCGCCGGGACCTGCCCGCCGACTTCATCTCCTTCCACGCCTACACGTCGGGCCACGCTCAGCACGTGCCGTTCGGGGTCTACCAGAGCCTGCGGCGATCGACCGACCTGCTGCGCCAGTTCGCGCGGCCGGCCGAGATCCTGTCGGGCACGCGGCTGGCGGGCCTGCCGGCCCACGTGACCGAGTTCAACACCAGCTACCGTCCGGACAACCCGGTGCACGACACGGCCTACAACGCCGCCTCGCTCGCGCCGGTGCTGGCCGGGGGCGGCGATCACGTCGACTCGTTCGCGTACTGGACCTTCTGCGACGTGTTCGAGGAGGAGGGCATCCCGACGTCGATCTTCCACGGCGGGTTCGGCATGCTGACGCATCGTCAGATCAAGAAGCCGACCTACCACGTGTACGCCTTCATGGCCCGCATGGGACCGGCGATCCTGTCGCGGGGCGACGACCACCTCGTGACGCGACACCCGGATGGCCGGATCGCGGTGCTGGCGTGGCAGCCGGTGGGCGGAACGGACGATCCGGAGGAAGCCCTCGAGCACCGGCTCGCGCTGTCGATCCCCGTGCCGGGGGAGACCGGATCGGTGTACGTGCGCCGGTCGGACGTCGACGAGCACCGCGGCAACGCGTTCACCGCCTGGCGCGAGATGGGCCGCCCGGCGTCGCCGACCCGCCGGCAGGAGGAGGCGCTGCGCGAGGCCGCCGAGCCCGTCCGGTCGCACTGCGCGCTGCCCGTCGCGGAGGGTCGCGTGCGACTCGACATCGGGATCGAGCGCCACGGCATCGCCCTGCTCGAGCTCGACCCCGTCGTCGACGAGACGCCCGAGTGGATCGACGACAGGCGCATCATCGGCCGCAGTCTCCGCTGACTGTCGACCCCGAGGTCAGCTGCGGTCGGACTCTCGCCTCATGAGGAAGTGGACGTCGCGGTCGATGCCGTTCAGGCGAGTGTTGACGGTCTCGAAGCGCGCGTCGACGGCCTCGAAGCGGGCGTTCATCTCGCTGCGGAGGCCGCCGATCTCGCCCATGACCTCGCCGCGCAAGCCGTCGATCTTGACGTTGAGGCTGCCGATCTCGGCGCGAAGCACGCGGAGGAACAGCGTGGAGGTGAGGGTCATCATTCCGAGGAATCCGGCCGCGAGCACACCGATGACGGTCCAGGTCTGGGCGGTGTCCATCGTCAGCATCCTCCTATTGTGGTACCCGATATGCCGCCCACGCTATGAGATCAGGACGGCAGCGCCGGGCCGCACGATCGACGGTGGAGGCGGGCCCGCATCGGTCGGCCCTGTGGGCGATAGGCCTGGGGCGGTGATTGACTGTGTCCGTGAGCCCCGCGCCCGATGACGAGTCGCCGCCCGCGGGGCCGGACTTCGGGTCGGGCGTGCTGTCGCAGGTGGCCGCCTTCGTCTACTGGCACCTGATCGTCGGCGTGCTGATGTGCGCGACGTCGGTGCCGGTCGTCGTGCTCTTCCTGTTCCTCGGGCGCGACCCCAGCAACCTCCCGCTCGTGCCGCTGTACCTGATCCCGTATGGGCCGGTGCTCTCGGCCGGACTGTATGCGCTGCGCGACCGCACCCGCGCCGAAGAACTGGCGCCCGCTCGATCGTTCCTGCGGGGCATCCGGATCGGATGGCGAGACGCGCTGAAGGCCTGGACGCCGGCGATGGCCTTCCAGGCGCTGGTGCTAGGCGGACTCACCGCCTCCGGGACCGCCGTGAGCGGGTGGTACGTCGTGGTGCTCGCGACGATCGCGGTGATCGTGCTGGTCTGGGGGCTGAACGCCCTCGTGATCGCGACCTTCTTCTCGTTCCGGTGGCGTGACATCGCGCGTCTCGCCGTCTACTACATCGGCCGATGCTGGATGGTGGCGATCGGCGAGCTGGCTCTGCTGGTCGTGGCGGTCGGCGTGGTGTGGCTCGCGACCGAGGGTGCGCTGTGGCTGATCGCGGTGGTGTTCGCGGCGTTCCTGCTGACGATCAGCCGCCCGCTCGTGGCCGACGTCGAGACACGCTTCACGCACCGGGAGGCGTAGCGCAGAGTCGCGAGTAGAGCCGCCGCCCGGTATATCAGCCTGGTTGAATGGCGGCGTGGAGCGTGAATGTCTGGCGCATCGCGCCTCCGTCGCCCAGCCCGAGCGACTGAAAGGGGGAGAGTGATGGCAGCCGTACCGCAGATCATCGGCCTGCTCGTCAGCGGGTGGATGGTCTTCTTCGTCACGTTCGGAGCCGCCGAGGACGGGCTCGCGCGAAACGGCCTGGTGGGGATCCGGACGAGGTGGAGCATGCGTTCCGACGACGCCTGGCGGGCGACGCATGAGACGTTCAAGCCGTACGCGGTCGCCTGCGCGGTCGTGTCGGTCGTTCACGCCCTCGCGATCGTGGTCACGGCTTTCGTGGGCGACAGCCGCATGGTGAGCACGGCGCTCGCGATCTGCGGCTACGCCTGCCTCTTCGGGATCGGGTTCTTCGGTATGCGCGCGGCGAAGCGCGCCGCCGAGGGCAGCTGACCCTGCCGTGCAGGACCTCCGGGTGAGGCGCACCACGACGTCGCCGGCTTCCAGCACCTGGTCGTCGTGGGTGGAGACGACCACGGCGGTGCCGGCGTCGGCGAGGCTGTGACAGGAAGCCGAGCGCGTTGCAGTACAGGCGCCGCCGGGTGCGCGGCCTGGGGTGTGTGACGGCGAAGACCGCATGAAGTTCATCGGCGTCACCCGCGTGCCGCTATAAGGCCAGCCAGCCTGCGATCAGTGCCTCTCTCGCCACGGGGCCGATGCAGATCTCTAAAGGCAGCGGGGTCCCTTTGGCGGCCGTGAGCTGCTGATCCGTGTGTCACCTTGCGATCAGCAGCTTCGCCTGTCGCCGTAGTGTGAGCAGCGATTCGGAGGGCATCCCTCATTCCTTCCCGGGCCGAGAGGCGATCGCCGCGCTCGAGGCGGGGGGTGTGCCGCGAGCGTGCGCCGGGACGGGATGGGAACATCACGAGTCCTGAACGTGGGGGAGACCGTCAGAGCCCTAACTTTGTGGGTGCCCAGAAGATATTGGGATTCCGATCCGGAGGTCAACCACTCAGTGGGAGGGCAGATATGCCGCGCGGAGTAGCGGCGGGGAGTGCAGGTCAGTAGATGGTGCGACCGTGCGCGTCGGGCATGCCCGACTTGCGCAGGAAGTACGTGTTGATCTGGTCGCGCCACTCGATCGCGCTGCGCACCTGCTCGGCGAGACGGTCGGCGACGCGGTCGGCCAGGCGGGCGTCGGGGACCGATCCGCGCACGCGCTCCCATGCGATCACGTACCGCTCCACCCGCTCGACGCCCTCGAAATGGGTGTCGTAGATGTGCTGGATCACCGTCTTCCCGCTGTGCAGCACGTGCGTGTAGGGCACGTGGTGGAAGAAGAGCAGCAGCTCATCCGGGCAGGTCTCGAGCGACTCGTACACGTCGCGCCACGGCTGCGGGTACAGCCCCGCGTAGCCCGTGCCGGTCGCAACGGTACGATCGACGCCGACGCCGTCGCGGTCGGCGAAGTGGTACGTGCCCCACGGCGTGTACTCGTAGCCGTCGACGTCCGGGCCGTAGTGGTGCCCGGGTCGCACCATGAAGCCCACGCCAAGGGGGGCGGTGTACTGCTCGTACGTGAGCCACGACTCATCCAGGATGTCGTGCACGGCCTGCGCGACCGGGGCCGGCTCATCCGGGAAGGTCAGCGCGAGCCACTCGTCGAGCAGCGCCTCCGCTGAGGCGTTCGGGTCCCAGCTCAACCGTCCGTAGGCGTAGAGGTTCGCCTGCGCGAACGGATGGCCCGTCCAGAACTCGTCGGTGCCGACGTTCGCCACGGCCGCGAATCCGCCGGTCGCGAGCTCGGTCACGGTGCCGCGCTCGCCGAAGTCGAAGCGCAGGATCTCACTCCACTGGGGCGCCAGGTACACGGCATGCTGCTGCTGCCCCGTGTACTCCTGTGTCACCTGCAGTTCGAGCGCCAGACGCGTGTGCGGCATCGCCGCCAGCACCGGCGAGACCGGTTCGCGCGTCTGGAAGTCCATCGGCCCGTACTTGACCTGCACGATGACGTTGTCGCGGAACCGGCCATCCAGGGGGGAGAAGTGGTCGTAGGCCGCCCGGGCGCGGTCTGTCGACCGGTCGCGCCAGTCCTGCGTGTGGTTGTAGACGAACGCGCGCCAGTGGACGAGGCCGCCGTGCGGCGCCACGGCGTCGGCGAGCATGTTCGCCCCGTCGGCGTGGTCGCGCCCGTACGCGAACGGGCCGGGCTGGCCCTCGGAGTCGGCCTTGATGACGAATCCGCCGAAGTCGGGGATCGCCGCCCATACGCGATCGGCCGCGTCGGCCCACCAGCGGATCACGCCGTCGTCGAACGGGTCGGAGGACTCGAGTCCGCCGAGCAGGACCGGCGACGCCCACGACACCGACAGATGCACGCGGATGCCCCACCTGCGGAAGATGTCGGCGATGCGCGCCACGTGCGGCAGGTCGTCGGTCAGCAGCCGCGCCTCGCGCGCGTGCACGTTGACGTTGTTGAGGGCCACGCGGTTGATGCCGATCGACGCGAGCAGCCGCGCATACGCCGCGATGCGCGAGAGATCATCGCGCACCCTTCCGCTGCCGGGCAGGCCGTCGCCCGGGTCGAAGAAGATCGAGCCGCCCGCATAGCCGCGCTCCACGGCACCCATCACGGGGTGCAGATCCATGTTGTCCCAGTGATCGAGCACCCGCAGCGCCACCGCGGGGGCGTGCGTCTGATCGACATCCGGATCCGTGAAAGCGCGCTCTCCGAGACGCACGACGTGGAAGAAGCCGTGCAGAAGGCCCCGGTCCGATCGGGCCGTCACGGTGACCGAGCCCGAGCGCCGCACCAGGCGGAACGACTCGTCGTCGGGGGCGGAGGGCGACACCGCGAACACCAGATCCTGCTGGACGTCCTCGGCTGCGGTTGCGGCGGAGCGGGTGAGCGTGCCGCCGTGAGCCGCGGTCGTTGCGGCGATCTCGGCGGCGAGCGTCTCGATGAGCGGATCGGCGCCGGCGATCGCGACGCGGCGACGGCCGATCGGCGCGAAGGCCTGGTCGGGAAGCCACGCCGGGTGCGTGTCGGCGCGGGAGAGAGGGGAAGGAGAGGTGTTCACCGGACGTGTCCCGTTTCGTCGTTGAGAGCGTGCACGTTGCTGGAAGTCCGGCCGGGGTGGCCGGGCGGGTCAGGGGGCGCCGAGGAGGCGCGAGATCTCGGCGGCGGCGTCCATGGCGGCATCCGCGTACTGCTCGATCGAGGTGCCGGGGTGCTCGAGCGCGATGGAGGAGATCGACAGGCCGTGGGTGACGGCGCCGGTGTGGTCGCGGATGCCGGCCGAGACGCACACCGTGCCGATCTCGTTCTCGCCCAGGTCGGTCGCGAACCCGCGTGCGCGCACGCGCTCGAGCTCGGCGTTCAGCGCGTCGAGATCGGTGATGGTGTCGGGCGTGCGGGCGGGCAGGCCCACCCGCGAGGCGAGCTCGGCCACGCGCGAGGCCGGCCACGACGCCATGACGGCCTTGCCCATGCCGGTGCAGTGCAGGGGCATCCCGTGCCCCACCCGCGACTTCATCTGGTAGGGCTTGGAGGCGTCGCGACGGATGAGGTAAACGATCTCGCTGTCGGTGGCCATGCCCACATGGATGGTGCAGTCCACCTCGGCGACGAGGCGGTCGACGATGGGCCGGGCGATCTGCGTGATGTCGACCGAAGCCAGGGCGCGCCCGGCGAGCGACATCAGTCCGGGGCCGGCCCGGTAGCCTCGCTCGCCGTCCCCGGCGATGAAGTCGCTGGCGACCAGTGTGCCCAGGATGCGGTGCACGGTCGCCTTCGCGAGGCCGGACGCGGCCACGATGTCGGTGAAGCGCGAGTGCTCGAGCGCGGCCGTCAGCACGTGCAGGGTCTTCTCGCTCGCGCTGAGCGCGTCCTTCGTGTCGGCCATGCATCCCTCTCTGCGCCTGGTCGCCATCGACGGCGCGCACATATACTGGATTATAGAACTAAGTTTCGCTGGATGGAACACTGTTCGCGTAGAGGTCGCGACACCGCGGTCGCGCTGCTTCGCCCCACGGCACCATGGAGGTCCGCATGAACTCACCCTCGCAGAAGAACGTGCTCGATGGGCAGCGTCTGGTGCCCCTCGCGGCTCCCGCGAACGCCGCGCAGACCGAGGCCCTGCGGAGCGGCCTGCTCGCCGGCGGGCTGCGCGTCGTGGAGATCGGCATCCGCACCCCCTACGCGATGACCGCGCTCGCCGACCTGGCGGCGGGCGGTGAGCTCATCGTCGGCGCGGGCACGGTGCTCGACGGTGCGCAGGCCGAGGCTGCCCTCGACGCGGGAGCCGCGTTCCTGGTGACACCCGGCTACGCCGACGACATCGTCGCGGTCGCTCAGCGGCGCGGCGTGCCGATCGTGCCGGGCACGGCGACGGCGACCGAGGTGCTGCGGGCGCGCCAGGCGGGGTTGCGCCTGGTCAAGCTGTTCCCCGCGAACGTGCTCGGGGGCCTCAAGCTGATCGACGCGCTCAGCGCGGCCTTCGGCGACATGAGCTTCATGCCGTCGGGCGGCGTCTCGCAGGCGACCCTCGTGGAGCACCTGGCGCATCCGGCTGTCGCGGCGGTGAGCGGCAGCTGGCTCACCTCGTCCGCCATGCTCGACCGCGGCGCGGATGCGGTCGCTGAGGCCGTGCGCGCGTCGGTCGACCTCGCGGCCACGGTGCCCGCGTGAGCGGCCTCGTCACGGTCGGCGAGAGCCTGGCGCTCGTCTACGCCACCCGCACGGGCGGCTTCGACTCGCTCGCCGACGCGGCGATCAGCTTCGGCGGCGCCGAGAGCAACGTCGCCATCGCCGCCGCCCGCCTCGGGGCGCGAGCGACGTGGATCGGGCGCCTCGGCGACGACGCGTTCGGCCGCCGGATCGAGCGGGCCATCCGGGGCGAGGGCGTCGACGTGGTCGTGACGCGGGATCCGGAGGCGCCCACCGCCCTGATGATCAAGGACCGTCCGGCGCTCGGCCGCACGCGCGTCGAGTACTACCGCGCGGGCAACGCGGGCAGCCGGATCGCGCCCCAGGACGTGCCCCGCGAGGTGCTGAACGAGGCCGAGATCTTCCACTTCACCGGCATCGCGCTGGCCCTGAGCCCGCAGTCGCGTGCGACCGTGCTAGGGGCGGCTCGCGACGCCAAGGCCGCGGGCGCCACCGTGTCGTTCGACCTGAATCACCGCTCGAAGCTGTGGACGCGCGACCAGGCGGCCACGGCTTTCCGCGAGGCGTTCGCGCTCGCCGACATCGTGTTCGCCGGCGACGATGAGGCGGCGATCGCGGTGGGCGACGGTGCACCCGCGCAGCTCGCGCACCGCATCGCCGCCTCGGGACCGAGCGAGGTCGTGATCAAGCTGGGCGAGCGCGGAGCCTGGGCGCTCGAGAACGGCCACACGCATGCGCAGGAGGCCTTCCGCGTGCCGGTCGCCGACACGGTCGGCGCGGGCGACGCGTTCGTGGGGGCCTACCTCGCCGAGCGGCTCGCGGGACGTGATCTCGCCGAGCGGATGCGCACGGCCGCCGCGGCGGGCGCGTGCGCGTGCCGCGGCGACGGCGACTGGGAGATGATGCCCACGCGTCGCGACATCGACGAGCTGGTCGCGGGCGGCGATCCGGTCTCCCGCTGATTCCTGTCTCGTCTCGCACCGCGACGAGAAGGGCCCTTGCCGCGGAGGCAAGGGCCCTTCTCCTCGAGCGATGGAAGCGAGTGGAGACGCCGCGTCCACTCCCGCATGCGACCGTCGGTCGAGTGTCAGCGCGCGCTGGCCGGCCCCACGGACTCGCGCCACACGATGCGGTGCAGCGGCTCCGTGTCGGGAGCGAAGGGGTCGCCTCGCAGCTCGGCGACGAGGCGTCTCATCGATCTGCGTCCGAGCGCCTCGAAGTCGCGCTCGACGGTGGTCAGTGACGGTGTGAGGAACTCGCCCACGTCGGCATTGTCCCAGCCGGTGATGCTCACGTCGCCCGGCACGGACCAGCCGCGGTCGTAGGCACCGCGCATGGCGCCGACGGCGACGAGGTCGTTGGCGGCGATCACGGCGAATGGCGGGCTCGCATCCGGCAGCGCCAGGATCGCGTCCCGCCCCGCCTCGCCGGTCCACTGCCGCCCGACGACACCCAGCGACTCGACCCCGAGCCGCTCGACAGCCGCGAGGAACCGCGTCTCTCGGGCGCGTGCCGAGGTGAACTCCGGTGATCCGGCGACGTGGAGGAACCGGCGGAACCCGAGCTCCACGAGGCGGCTCATGAACGCGTCGATGGGTGCCGCGTCTGTGAGCTCGCCGGTCACGTGCATCTGCTCGTCGAAGTCGGACGTGCTCACCACCGGGAGCGACTTCTGAGCGCGGCGCAGTCGCGATGCCGGAACCGGTGCCAGGAGCAGGATCCCCTCGAACTGCCCGGCGTCGACGAGCTCCTGCAGTCGGTCGGCTCGCTCTCCAGAGTCGCCGGGAAGCAGGTGAACCTCCATGGCGTACCCGAACTCGTTCGCGACGGCGCTCGCGCCTCCCAGCATCGGGGCCGGATTGAACGCGGGGATGGAGGTGATCACCGCGATCCTGCCCGTGCGCTGGGTTCGCATCGAGCGCGCGGCGAGGTTGGGTCGGTAGTTCAGCTCGCGGACGGCCGTTTCGATCGCCTCGATCGTGGCCGGCTTCAGCCCGCCGCGGAACTTGTAGTAGCGGGAGACCGTCTGGTGCGAGACGCCCGCTGCGCGTGCGACGTCCAGCATCGTCGCCGGTCTGTGCTCCGTCTTCGCCACTGCGCCCCTCTCGACTGCACCATGTTGACACAGATAGTGATCGTTCACTAACGTCGGCGCAGACAGAGTGAACGATCACTTTCCGTTCGATCCAATGGGGTATCAGTGCTGGTGGATTCTCTCGCGGCGTGTCGCACGCCTGCCTCGGCCGAGGGGCATGACCGTTGAGCGCGCTCGGAGAGCTCCGCAATCTCAGGGGCGCGACGCGGGCGACGCGACGGGATGGCCGGGCGGCCTTCTGGTTCCTGCTGCCCTGGTTCCTCGGGCTCCTGCTGATCACAGCGGTTCCGCTTCTCAGCTCCCTCGGCCTGAGCTTCACGAAGTACAACCTGCTGCAGCCGCCGGTCTTCAACGGCGTGGACAACTTCGTGCGCATGCTGTCCGATGCCCGTCTCCACGAGTCGCTCGGGGTGACGTTCGTCTACGTGCTGGTGTCGGTGCCGTTGCAGCTCGCGCTGGCGCTGTTCCTCGCGGTGGTGCTCGACCGGGGCGTGCGCGGGCTTTCCTTCTATCGGTCGATCTACTATCTGCCGTCGTTGCTCGGGGGCAGCGTCGCCATCGCCGTCCTCTGGCGCACTGTGTTCGGCGTCGACGGACTGTTCAACGACTTCCTGGGAATCTTCGGTGTCTCGGGCCAAGGCTGGATCTCCTCGCCTGACACGGCGCTCGCGACCCTCATCCTCCTCAATGTGTGGACTTTCGGCTCGCCGATGGTGATCTTCCTTGCCGGTCTCCGGCAGATCCCGGCTTCCTACTACGAGGCCGCGAGCGTCGACGGCGCCACCCGGTGGCGGCAGTTCTGGAACATCACCATGCCGATGCTGAGTCCGATCATCTTCTTCAACCTCGTGCTGCAGATCATCCACGCGTTCCAGTCGTTCACGCAGGCTTTCGTCGTCTCGGCAGGGACCGGCGGGCCCGCAGACTCGACGCTGCTCTTCTCGCTCTACCTCTATCAGCGCGGTTTCGGCGCTTTCGACATGGGCTACGCCGCCGCCCTCGCGTGGCTCCTCGTCGTCATCATCGGCGCCTTCACCGCGATCAACTTCTGGGCTTCGAAGTACTGGGTTTTCTACGATGACTGAGACATCCACGCTCCTCGCCGCCCCGGTCGCCGCGACATCGCAGCGCGCGGGCACCCGGCGCTCCTTCCGGGCGCTGGGCGCGCTCTCCAAGCACGTGCTGCTGGTGCTCGGCGCGCTGCTCATGCTGTACCCGGTGCTGTGGATGGTCGCCAGCTCGCTGCGACCGAACGACGCCATCTTCCGCGACCCCAGCCTGATCCTGCGGGACTTCGAGATCGCCAACTACGTCAACGGCTGGAACGCCTTCGCGCAGCCGTTCGGGCACTACCTGGTCAACTCGGCGGTCGTGGTGCTGGGGTGCATCGTCGGCAACCTGGTCTCATGCTCGCTCGCGGCATACGCGTTCGCCCGGCTGGAGTTCCGCAGCAAGCGGCTGTGGTTCGCGATCATGCTCGTGACGATCATGCTGCCGATCCACGTGATCATCGTGCCGCAGTACATCATCTTCTCGCAGCTGGACTGGGTGAACACGTACCTGCCCCTGATCGTGCCGAAGCTCCTGGCCACCGACGCGTTCTTCGTGTTCCTGATGGTGCAGTTCATCCGGGGCATCCCACGGGAGCTCGACGAGGCGGCGCTCATCGACGGCGCGGGCCACTTCCGCACCTTCGCGCAGGTGATCCTGCCCTTGATGGTCCCGGCCCTCGGCACCACGGCGATCTTCACGTTCATCTGGACCTGGAACGACTTCTTCTCCCAGCTGATCTATCTCACCAAGCCCGAGGGGTACACGACGCCGATCGCCCTCCGTGCCTTCGTCGACCAGCAGGCCGCCACCGACTGGGGATCCGTCTTCGCCATGAGCGTGGTCTCCCTGCTTCCCGTCTTCCTCGTCTTCCTCTTCGGGCAGCGATTCCTCGTGAAGGGCATCGCCACGACCGGAGGCAAGTAGGTACGGCCACGACGTCGCGGCCCGTCCCGAGCGAACCCGTCGCTCAGCCACCCCATCCGCCCTGCCAAGACCCTCTCGTCACGAGAGGAAACCAAGGAGAGAACATGAGAGGCAACAACACACGTCGTGTCGGCATCGTCGCCGGCAGCGTCGCCGCAGCCGCGCTCGCGCTCACCGGCTGCTCGGCCTCGCCGGCGGCCGAGGAGAAGCCGGAGCTCAGCGACGAGCCGGTGACCATCGGCCTGACCTGGTGGGGCGGCGACGCCCGCGCCGAGCAGACGCAGGCGGCCATCGAGGCGTTCCAGGACGAGCATCCGAACATCACGGTCGAGCCTCAGTACGCCGACTGGGCCGGCTACTGGGACCAGCTGGCCACCACCACCGCAGCCGGCGACATGCCGGACGTCGTGCAGATGGACGAGCTCTACCTCGCGTCGTACGGTGCCCGCGGCGCGCTCTCGGACCTCGACCAGCTGGGGTTCGAGGCGCAGAACACGGAGGAGGACGCCCTCGCCACGGGCCAGATCGACGGGGTGCAGTACGCCGCCCCGATCGGCGTCGGCGTCTACACCGTGTTCGCGAACGCCGACCTGTTCGAGAAGTACGGCGTCGAGCTGCCCGACGATGAGAGCTGGACCTGGGACGACTACGCCGCGGTGTCTCAGGAGCTGACCGACAAGAGCGGGGGCGAGATCACCGGCTCGACGCTCATCGGCGGCTGGGACGCCGGCAGCGTCAAGTACTGGGCGCGCTCTGCGGGCAGCGAGCTGTTCGGCGAGGGAGGCGAGGTCACGCTGGACCCCCAGTCGCTGGCCGACATGTGGCAGTTCCAGCTCGACATGATCGCCGACGGGGGCATGCAGGACGCCGCTGCCATCGTGGAGAGCCAGGCGGCCGGAATCGCCGGCGGTGCTCTTGCGACGGGCAAGGTCGCCCTGGGCGTGATCGGGTACAACACGCAGCTCACGGCGTTGACCGAGGCGAGCGGCGCGGACATCCGGCTGCTCAAGCTGCCGGAGCCGGAGGGCGTCGACCCGAACTTCTACAAGCCGTCGATGTTCTGGTCGGTGGCGAGCACCAGTGAGCATCCCGCCGAGGCCGCCCTGCTCGTCGACTTCCTTCTGAACAGCGAGACCGCGGCCGACATCATCAAGACCGAGCGCGGCATCCCCGCCAACTCGGCGATCCGCGACTACCTGCTGTCGGATCTGTCCGAGACCGATCAGGCGGCCGTGGAGTATCAGGACCGGGTCACTCCGGGCGCGTCGCCCGTCGTCACGCCCAACGGCGCGAGCGGGGTCGAGGGGATCCTCCAGCGGTACACGCAGGAGGTGTTCTCGGGCCAGACCGAGCCGCTCGCCGCGGCCGAGGCGTTCGTCGCCGAACTGCAGGGCGAGATCGACGCCGCCCAGTAAGACACCCCGCGCGTGCGCCCGTCCGGCCCGACGGGCGGGCGCACCCGCACCGCTCCCGCTCGGTCTGAGACGGGAGGCACCGCAAGAGGAGGAGCCCCATGCTCAAGGTGGGAATCGTTGGCGCCGGCGGAATCTCGGACGCGCATATCCGCGCTTACCTGGACTTCCCGGCGGAGGTCGAGATCACGGCGATCGCTGACCTCTCCGCGGCGAAAGCGACCGCGCGACGCGAACGCTACGGGCTGGTGAACGCACGCGTCTACGACGACCCCGCGAAGATGCTCGCCGCAGAGCCTCTCGATCTCGTCAGCATCCTGACGCCGCCCTCAACCCACGCGTCCCTCACGATCGCTTTCCTCCGTGCCGGGGTGAACGTGCTCGTGGAGAAACCCATGGCGCCCTCTCTCGAGGAGTGCGACGCCATGCTCGCGGCCCAGCGAGAGTCGGGCAAGCTGCTCTCCGTCGTCGCGCAGAACCGATACCGCGACGACATGGCGACCCTCAAAGAGGTGCTGGACTCAGGCCTCATCGGGCCCATCTCCCACCTCAAAGTGGATTCCGCGTGGTGGCGCGGCCGCGAGTACTACGACCTCTGGTGGCGCGGCACGTGGGCGTCGGAAGGCGGAGGCTGCACGCTCAATCACGCGATCCACCACATCGATCTCACGATGTGGCTGATGGGACGTCCGAAGGCCGTCTCCGCGATGCTCACCAATGCGCAGCACGACAACGCGGAGGTGGAGGACCTCTCCGTCGCGATCTTCGAGTACGACCGCTCTCTCGCCGAACTCACCAGTTCGGTCGTCCACCACGGCGAAGAGCAGGCGATCGTCATCCACGCACAGCACGCCCGCGTCTCCCAGCCGTGGCGGGCCGTGGCCGATGTCGCGCAGTCGAACGGGTTCCCCGCCGACGGTGGCAACACGGCGCTCGTGGCGCGGCTCGATGCGCTCGCTGCCGCGCACCGGCCACTGGCGCACACCCTCCATGCCGGCCAGATCGGTGACGTCATCGAGGCGATCGGCACCGGGCGGCCGCCGGCCATCACCGGGGTCGACGGCCGCAACGCGGTCGAGGTCGTCACGGCTGTGTACCAGGCGGGCATTGAGCGTCGCACCGTCGACCTCCCGCTTTCCGAGGACAGCCCCTACTACCGCTCGGGCGCTCTCCCCGCTCTGGCACCTCACTTCTTCGAGAAGACGGCATCGGTGCGGGAGCAGGAAGGCGACATCATCGTCGGCGCCTCTCCCACTCGGCCGCAGCAGTGACAGAGAGGATTCCCGTGTTGTCAGCAGACGGAGCCACCTACGCGCCCGCGCCGATGCCGGAGCCGGTCGTGGCGCCCGGCGAGTTCGTGATCGCCGCGATGCATCTCGACCATGGCCACATCTATGGCATGTGCGAGGCGCTGATCGGCGCCGGCGCCACGCTCAAGTGGGTGTACGACCCCGACCCGATGCGGGTCGCCGATTTCCATCGGCGGTTCCCCGGCGTCCGTGTCGCACGTGCCGAGGCGGAGGTGCTCGACGATCCCGAGGTGCGCCTGGTCGCCGGCGCGGCCATCGCCTCGGAGCGCTGCGCGCTGGGGTTGCGGGTCATGGATGCCGGCAAGGACTACTTCACCGACAAGGCGCCCCTCACCACCCTCGATCAGCTCGCAGCCGCTCGCGAGGCCACCGAGCGCACCGGGCGAAAGTATGCGGTGTACTACGCCGAGCGCATCCACGTCGAAGCCGCGGTGCTCGCGGGGCAGCTGATCGACCAGGGCGCCATCGGGCGCGTGCTGCACGTCGACGGCTTCGGTCCCCACCGCCTCGGCACCGGGCGGCCCGACTGGTTCTTCGAGCGCGAACGGTACGGGGGCATCCTGTGCGACATCGGCAGCCACAATTTCGAGCAGCTGCTGGCCTTCACCGGCGCGCAGGATGGCGAGATCGTCTCCGCGAACATCGCCAACTACGCGCACCCGGAGACGCCGGGGCTCGACGACTTCGGCGACGCGCACGTCGTGCTCGACAACGCGGCGACGGGATACGTGCGCGTGGACTGGTTCACGCCCGGCGGGCTGAGCACGTGGGGCGACGGCCGCACCTTCATCGTCGGGACGGAGGGTTTCATCGAGCTGCGAAAGTACGCGAATCTCGCCACGGGGGAGGGGCCGGGACATCTGTTCCTCGTCGATGGCGAGGGCGAGCATCACATCAATGCCACCGGCACGGTCGGCTATCCCTTCTTCGGGCAGCTGATCCTCGACTGCCTCGAGCGCACCGAGACCGCGATGACGCAGGCGCACGCGTTCAAGGCGGCCGAGCTCAGCGTGGTGGCGCAGCTGCAGGCCCGGGTGCTCGCGGGCGCTGCTGCCGAAAGGCGCTGACCGTCGCACATGCCGGCACCTATCCGATCGGCGGGGCGGTTGCGCGCGAAGAAAGGGGCCCTGGCTCGCTCGCGCGACGCAGGGCCCTTCTCATCAGCCGGTCTGGCGGACCCGGCTCAGTCGTCCGACGGCTTGCGCCAGGTGCCGGCCTTGATAGCGTCCTCGACGGGCCACAGCTTGTCGTAGCGGTGACCGGCGAGCTTCTCCATGGTGGTGCGCACCTCGGGGTCGGCGTCGGCCTTGGCGCCGCCGTTCTCGAGGCGGTCGATCTCGGTCAGCAGCACCGCGTGCGTCGCCTTGTCGAGGCGGAACAGGCGCGACATCACGAACGCGGCCAGGATGAGCGCGAGCGGCAGGAAGACCGTGATCGCGGCGATCGCGGCGTCGACACCCTCGGGCTGCACGAGCACGCACGCGTCGGTGCAGGAGGGGTCGACCGGTGTGCCGCCCTCGGTGCCCGGCTTGAGGAAGCCCGACGCGTCGATCAGTGCGCCCACGATCAGCGACCCGATCGCGCCGGTCGACTTGCGGCCGAACGTCATCACGGCGGCGTAGACGCCGGCACGGTGCTGACCGGTCATCAGGTAGTCGACATCCGGGATGAAGGGGTACACGTTCCACGGCGTGAACTCGAGCAGGGCGCGTCCGGCCTGGTAGGCGATGCCCACGATGATCAGCAGGGCGATCGCCGATTCGGGCTTGAACAGGTAGATCGCGCCGAGCGACAGCAGAGCCGCGATGATCGTCGTGTACGACGTTGCGTACAGGAAGCGCGGGCCCTTCTTGACCATGAGGAAGCCGGCGGCGATCGTGACCGGCAGGCCGACGATGGCGAGCGACTGCAGGGTGAGGCCGAACGTCTCGCTGTTGGCGATGGAGTAGACCACGAAGAACGTCAGCGCGCTCGAGAAGATGTCCTTGGCGGTGAACGAGCACAGGTAGATCACGAGGTGCTTCACGAACGACAGGTTCTTGAACGTGCTGCCGGCCTGGATCACCGTGTCGGCGAGGTTCTTCCACACGCTCTGCCGCGGCTGGGCCTCGAGTTCGGCGAGGAACTCGGGCGTGAGCTTGCGCTCCCACGTCGTGAAGTACGCGATGGTCACGCCGGCCGCGAAGAGCACCGACATGGCGATGCCCGCGATCAGGTAGGCGTCGGGGTTGCCCGTGGCCTTGATGGCGGCGGGCAGTGCGAACACCAGGAACGTACCGGTCGCCGAGAAGAACATGCGCGTGGCCGACAGCTTGGTGCGGTCGGTGTAGTCGGGCGTCATCTCGTTGGGGAGCGTCTCCCACGGGATCAGGATGATCGCCATCACGACCTCGATCACAAGGTAGACGACGAGGTAGTACCAGTAGCCCTGGCCCGCGATCCACAGCAGCGGGAACGTGAGCAGCACGAGCGGGGCGCCCACGGCGAGGAAGAAGTGCCGGCGCCCGAAGCGGCGGCCCAGTCGCGTGCGGAAGAAGTTGTCGGTGAGCGGGCCGATCAGCAGGCTGACGATTGCGTCGACGATGCGCGCGATGAACAGGATGGACGCGCCCTCGAGCGCCGAGACGTTGCCGTAGGTCGTGAAGAAGAACAGCATGAGGCCGCCGACGATGGTGTTCCATCCGCCGCCCATGAGATCGACCACGCCGTAGCCCATGCTCCGCACGATGGTGATCGGCTTGGCGGTGTAGACGCGGCCCTTGCTGTAGTCGCGCTCGGGCTTGCGCGCCGTCGCGGTGCTGGAATGCATGAGTGGGGGTTCCTTCCTTGGCCCTCGCACAGAGAGGCGTCGATGCCACTGTTCCGCTGTATGGAACTACGGTTCGCGGTGCGGACACAGGGTATGCATGCCCGGGGTGGGCGTGCAAGTCGCCGCAGTGGCGCCGGCGAAGTGCGACGCGCGGTCCATCCGGTACCGTGGTGGTGAAAACAGACCTGTGTTCCGCCTGATGAAACTCGCGGCGGGACCCGAACCCAGAGGCGGCGATCGACGATGACGCTCGACACAGCTCCGCGCGGCGCGACGGCGCCTCGCGCCTTCCTCGGCCCAGACTTCCTGCTCGGCTCCGAGACGGCCCGGCGCCTGTATGCGGCGACGGGCGACGTGCCGATCGTCGACTACCACTGCCACCTGTCGGCGCAGGAGCTGGCCGACGACCGCCGCTTCGCCTCGATCACCGAGGTGTGGCTCGGCGCCGATCACTACAAGTGGCGCCTGATGCGGGGCGCGGGCGTCGATGAGCGCCTCATCACGGGCGACGCGGACGACTGGGACAAGTTCCTGGCCTTCGCCACCGTGCTGGGGCGCGCGATCGGCAACCCGATCCACCACTGGTCGCACCTCGAGCTGCAGCGCTACTTCGGCATCGACGACATTCTGGATGCCGACAGCGCTCGAGACATCTACGACCGCGCCAACGCCAAGCTGCGTCAGCCCGAGTTCAGCGCCCGCGGCCTCGTGCGCGCCAGCGGCGTCGAGGTCATCTGCACGACCGACGACCCGCTCGACGCGCTCCAGCATCACGAGGCGCTCGCCGCGGCCGCCGACTTCGACACCCTCGTCGTGCCGGGCTTCCGGCCCGACGGCGTGCTGCGCATCGAGCGCGACGCGTTCGGACCCTACGTCGAGCGCCTGGCCGCGCTGACCGGATCCGGCCTCGGCGACTTCGAGGGCCTGGTCGCGGCGCTCGCGCAGCGCATCGCCTACTTCGACGAGCGCGGGTGCACCGTGTCGGACCAGTCGCTCGAGATCTTCCCGAAGCGCTCGACGAGCGACGCCGAGGCCGACGTCATCCTGCGCCGCCGGCTGGCGGGCGAGACGCTCACCGCGGACGAGGCGTCCGACTTCCGCTGGGCGCTCCTGCGACGCCTCGCGAAGCTGTACCACGAGCGCGACTGGGTGATGGAGCTGCACATCAACGCGCTGCGCGACGCCAACCCGCGCGCCATGCGCCTGATCGGCCACGACACGGGCTTCGACGCGATCGGCGAGGATCGCCCGATCGAGGCGCTGCGCGAGTTCCTGGGCGAGCTGGAAGACGCCGATGCGCTGCCGCGCACGCTGCTGTTCACGGTCGACGAGGGGCAGAACAAGCAGCTCGCGGTGCTGGCGACGTGCTTCCCCGGCAGCGGCATCGCGGCCAAGGTGCAGCTGGGCAACGCGTGGTGGTTCAACGACACGATCGCGGGCATGGCGGCGCAGATCCGCACGTTCGCCGAGGTCGGCTACCTGCCCGCCGCGGTGGGCATGGTCACCGACTCCCGGTCGTTCCTGTCGTACCCACGGCACGAGTACTTCCGCCGCATCGTGGTCGACATCGTGGCCCAGTGGGTGGAATCCGGCGAGTTCCCGGCGAACGACGCGACGCTCGCCTCCATCCTGCGCGACATCTTCCACGACAACGCGGTGCGCTACTTCCGCTTCGGTGTGCCGCTGGTGGGTTCGGGCGCAGCCGGCGGTGCCGCATGAGCCTCGTGCTGGACGACACCGCCGTCGACCGCCTCGACGCGTTCGAGGCGGCGGGCTTCGGCATCCCGCGGTACGACGTGCGGGCGATGCGCGCCGCCACCGCCGAGCGGCCCGCGTGGGTGCACTTCGGCGCCGGCAACTTCTTCCGCAGCCTGCACGCGGTGGTCGCGCAGCAGCTGCTCGACGCCGGGCACGACACGGGCATCGTCCTGGCCAATCTGCGCGATGCGGCGGTCGTCGAGAACTCGCGCGCGACCGACGACCTGTTCGTCAACGCGGTCATGCGCGAGGACGGGTCGCTCGAGCCGACCGTGATCGCGTCGGTCGCCGAGAGCCACCACCTCGCCCCCGAGTCGGATGAGGGATGGGCCCGGCTGACCGCGGTGTTCGAGAACCCGTCGCTGCAGCTCGTGACCCTCACCGTCACGGAGAAGGGCTACGCGACCGCCCCGGACGACCTCGTGCAGGGGCCCGGCCAGGTGCGGGGCGCGATCCCCGCGCTCGCGTCGCTGCTGCTCGCGCGCTTCGCTGCGGGCGCGGCGCCGGTGGCGCTGGTCAGCACCGACAACTTCTCCGACAACGGCGACCGCCTCGCCTCCGCCCTGCGCGGCGTCGCCGAGGTCTGGATCGCGGCGGGACAGGCGCCCCCCGAGTTCGGCGTCTACCTCGCGGGCCCGTCGGTCGCCTACCCGTCGACCATGGTCGACCGCATCACGCCGGCGCCGTCGGCCGCGGTGGGGGAGGCCCTCGCCGCGCTCGGTCTCCAGGGCACCGAGCTCCACGAGCGCGGGTCCGGCGGGCCGCTCGCCGCCTTCTCGAACACCGAGGCGGTGAGCTACCTCGTGCTGGAGGATGCGTTCCCGAACGGCCGGCCGCCGTTCGAGCGCTCGTCGGTCGTGCTGGGCGACCGCGAGACCGTGGCCCGCGCCGACCGCATGAAAGTCTGCACGTGCCTCAACCCCCTGCACACCGCGATGGCCGTGACCGGATGCCTGCTGGGCTTCACCCGCATCGCCGACATGATGCAGGACGCGGACATCCGTCGCCTCGTGGTGGGCGTGGGCGCGGTCGAGGGGCTGCCGGTCGTCGACACCCCGGCGGGCATGGACCCGAAGGCGTTCCTCCGCGAGGTCATCGAGAGGCGTCTGCCCAATCCGGGCCTGCCCGACGCGCCGCAGCGCATCGCGGCCGACACCTCGCAGAAGGTCGGCATCCGGTTCGGCGAGACGATCCGCCGGCACGTCGCGGCCGGATCCGCGCAGTCGCTCACCTGGATCCCGTTCGCGATCGCCGCATGGATCCGGTACCTGCTGGCCATCGACGACCGGGGTGAGCCCTTCGAGCGCAGCCCCGATCCGCTGCTGGAGCAGCTCGACGAGCGGCTCGCGCCGGCATCCGGCAGGGGAGTGCGGTTCGGGGAGCCGCGCACGGCCACGGCCGCGCGCGAGCTTCTGGCCGACGCGTCGATCTTCGGCGTCGACCTCGTGGCCGCCGGGGTCGCCCCCACGGTGATCGCGCACCTCAGCACGCTTCTCCACGGGCCCGGCGCCGTCCGCGCGGCCCTCTACGCCCTCGCTCACTCGTAAGGAATCCGACTATGAGAATGTCCTTCCGCTGGTTCGGCGCCCAGGACGACCCGATCCCGCTGCAGCACATCCGGCAGATCCCCGGTGTCCGCGACGTCGTCGGCGCGCTGTACGACGTGCCGGTCGGCGAGGTCTGGCCCGAGGACAAGATCGGGGCCCTGAAGAAGCAGGTCGAGGACGCGGGACTCGCGCTCGAGGTCATCGAGTCGGTCAACATCCACGACGACATCAAGATCGGCCTGCCCTCGCGCGATCGGTACATCGACAACTACCGCGAGACCATCCGCCGCCTGGGCGCGGTCGGCATCTCGGTCATCTGCTACAACTTCATGCCGGTGTTCGACTGGCTGCGCACCGAGCTCTGGTACGAGCTGCCCGATGGCTCGCAGACCATGCAGTACGACCGCTCGGTGTCGGAGGCCATCACGCCCGAGGGGCTGCTGGAGCAGTACGCCAACGAGACCTCGGGCCTCGCGCTGCCGGGCTGGGAGCCCGAGCGGCTCGCCGACCTGCGCACCCTGTTCGCCAAGTACGACGGCGTCGACGCCGGCGTGCTGCGCGAGAACCTCAAGTACTTCCTCGAGGCGATCATCCCCGTCTGCGAGGAGGTCGGCATCTCGATGGCGATCCACCCGGACGACCCGCCGCATCCGCTGTTCGGCCTGCCGCGCGTGGTGTCGAACCGCGACGACCTGCGCTGGATCGTCGACGCGGTCGACAGCCCGAACAACGGCCTCACGCTGTGCACCGGCAGCCTCGGGGCCAACCCCGACAACAGCGTCGTCGACATCGTGAAGGAGTTCGCCGGCGAGGGTCGCGTGCCGTTCGCGCACATCCGCAACATCCGCTGGCAGGACACGGGGCGGTTCTACGAGTCGGCTCACCTGTCGTCGGAGGGCTCGCTCGACCTGTACGACATCGTGAAGGCCTTCCACGACGCGGGCTTCGACGGCTTCATCCGTCCGGATCACGGGCGCATGATCTGGGGCGAGACCGGGCGCCCGGGCTACGGCCTGTTCGACCGCGCCCTCGGCGCCAGCTACCTGGCCGGCCTGTGGGAGGCCGTCGACAAGGGCAGTTCGCTTCCTCGCGTCGCGGGGTAGTGCAACGTGAGTGCGCGATCGCTCGCGCCCACGCTTCGCGCGGGCACTCTCGATCGCGGGCTGTCGCTGGCGCTCCATCCGGGAAGGGAAGGTCGCGTATTCGAGGCGGTCGGCAGTCGCTGCGCTCCACGCACGCTTCGCTCGCAACGGGGTGTGAGCGGGAGGGACGCGCGAGTGACGCTCAATAGACTGACCACTATGACGTCGCACGAGCCGGTTCTGCCGCGCATCCGCCCCGAGATCGCCGCCCTCCCGCCCTACAAGCAGGGCCGCCCGGCCGACCCGAACGGCTTCAAGCTGTCGAGCAACGAGAACCCGTTCGAGCCGCTGCCCGGCGTGGTCGAGGCGGCGCGGGCCGCCGCTGATTTCAACCGGTACCCCGATGCGACGGCGGCCGCCCTGCGTGAGGCGCTCGGCGCAAAGTACGGGGTCGACCCGGAGGCCGTGCTGGTCGGCGCCGGCAGCGTGTCGCTGCTGCAGGCCTTCATCCAGGCGGCCGCGTCGGTGGGCGACGAGGTGCTCTACTCGTGGCGCTCGTTCGAGGCCTACCCGGGCCTGGCGCTCATCGCCGGCGCGAGCAGCGTGCAGGTGCCCAACCTGCCCGACGGCCGCCATGACCTCGACGCGATGGCCGCCGCCGTCACCGCGCGCACGCGGGTCATCCTGCTGTGCACCCCCAACAACCCGACCGGCCCGATCATCACGAGTGCCGAGTTCGCCGCCTTCGTGGCGAAGGTGCCGGCCGACGTGCTGATCCTGCTCGACGAGGCGTACGCCGAGTTCGTGCGGGATGACAGCGCGGTCGACGGCCTGGCCGAGCGCGTGTTCGAGAAGCACCCGAACGTGGTCGTGCTGCGCACGTTCTCGAAGGCATACGGTCTTGCGGCGCTGCGCGTCGGCTACGCGATCGGCCACCCGAGGGTGCTCGACGCCGGTCGCAGCACCGTCACGCCGCTGTCGGTCACGGCGACGGCCGTAGCTGCCGCGGTCGCCAGCCTGGCGCACCAGGTCGCGCTCGACGAGCGGGTCGACGAGCTCGTCGCGCGGCGCTCGGCGCTGGTCGAGGGGCTGCGCGACGCCGGATGGGACGTGCCGGATGCGCAGGGCAACTTCGTCTGGCTACCCGCGTCCGAGCAGCTCGACGCGACGACGGTCGCCGCGGCCTTCGACGCGGCGGGCATCATCGTGCGGCCGTTCCCCGAGGGTGTGCGCATCTCGATCGGCGAGCACGAGTCGGTCGAGAAGGTGCTCGGCATCGCCCGGTCGCTGCGCGCCTGACCTGACCCGCCGCCGCCCGAGCATGGGTGGCGGCGCATGCGACTGTGGGGATCGTCCTAGCAATCCGCCGATCCGTTGTGTCGAGTCTTCCCTCGGTCGGACGCCGCCCCACGGATAGCGTGGAGTGGTGACTTCGCCAGGCGCCTTCCCGCAAGATCCTGAGATCGACACGACCGTGCGCATCCTGTCGGCCGACGGCACCATCGCCGCGTCCGAGGCGGCCGAGCGGTATCTGCCGATCGTCGAGGCGCTGAGCGACGCCGAGCTCGAGCAGTTCTATCGCGACATGACGGTCATCCGCGCGTTCGACCGCCAGGCCACGCTGCTGCAGCGCCAGGGGCAGCTCGCGCTGTGGCCGCCGTCGCTGGGCCAGGAGGCTGCGCAGGTCGGCTCGGCTCGTGCCGCCCGCGCTCAGGACCACATCTTCCCGTCGTACCGCGAGCACGTCGTGTGCCGGATCCGCGGTGTCGACCCCGTCGACATCATCAAGCTGATGCGCGGCACGAGCCATGGCGGCTGGGACCCGACGGATCCCAAGAACGGCAACACGCACATCTACACCCTCGTGCTCGGCTCGCAGACGCTGCACGCCACGGGCTACGCCATGGGCATCGCGTTCGACGGACGACACGGTTCGGGCGACCTCGACAAGGATGAGGCCGTGGTCGTCTACTACGGCGACGGGGCGTCCAGCCAGGGCGACGTGCACGAGGCCATGGTGTTCGCGGTGAGCTACCAGACGCCGCAGGTGTTCTTCCTGCAGAACAACCACTGGGCCATCTCCGTGCCCGTGTCGACCCAGTCGCCCGTGCCGCTGGCCGACCGGGCCCGGGGCTACGGCATGCCGAGCATCCGGGTCGACGGCAACGACGTGCTCGCCAGCTACGCGGTCTCGAAGCTCGCGCTCGACGAGGCGCGCGGCGGCGCCGGTCCGCGCGCGATCGAGGCCGTCACGTACCGGATGGGCGCCCACACCACGAGCGACGACCCCACGAAGTACCGCACGAGCGACGAGGAGCAGTCGTGGATCGCGCGCGATCCGATCGCCCGGATGCGCGCGTACCTCGAGGGTCGCGGCGCCTCGGAGGCGTTCTTCGCCGACGTCGACGCCGAGGCGGCAGCGGTCGCGGCGGATGCCCGCACCCGCACCACGCAGCTGGAGGCTCCGTCGCGCGACTCGATGTTCGCGCACGTGTACTCGGAGCCGCATCCCCTCATGGACGAGCAGCGTCGCTGGCTCGCCGACTACGAGGCGTCGTTCGAGGAGGGCGCATGAGCGTGACCGAGACCCAGACCCAGGCCCAGACCGGGGCACCCGCCGAGCCTGCCCTGCAGACGATGACCTTCGCCAAGGCGATGAACGCGGGCCTGCGCGCGGCCATGGCCGACAGCGACCGCGTGCTGCTGATGGGCGAGGACATCGGCCGCCTCGGCGGAGTGTTCCGCGTGACCGAGGGCCTGCAGGCCGAGTTCGGCGATCGCCGCGTGCTCGACACGCCGCTGGCCGAGTCGGGCCTCGTCGGAACGGCGATCGGCCTCGCGATGAGCGGCTTCCGCCCCGTGGTCGAGATCCAGTTCGACGGGTTCGTGTTCCCCGCGTTCGACCAGATCACCACGCAGCTCGCCAAGCTGACCAATCGGCACGAGGGAGCGATCTCGCTGCCCGTGGTCATCCGGATCCCGTACGGCGGGCACATCGGCGCCGTCGAGCACCACCAGGAGAGTCCCGAGGCGTACTTCACGCACACCGCCGGACTGCGCGTGGTCAGCCCGTCGACGCCGAACGACGCGTACTGGATGATCCAGGATGCGATCTCGTCGAAGGACCCGGTGATCTTCCTCGAGCCCAAGTCGAAGTACTGGCACAAGGGCGAGGTCGACACGTCGGCCCGCGCGCTGCCGCTGCATGCCAGCCGGATCGTGCGCAAGGGCACCGATGTGACGCTGGTGGGCCACGGTGCGATGGTCACGACGCTGCTGCAGGCGGCGGCGCTGGCCGAGGCCGAGGGGACGAGCTGCGAGGTCGTCGACCTGCGCTCGCTCTCGCCGATCGACTACGGCCCGATCCTCGACTCGGTGCGCTCGACCGGACGCGTCGTGGTCGCGCAGGAGGCACCAGGCAACACCAGCGTCGGCAGCGAGATCGCGGCCACGATCGCCGAGCGCGCGTTCTACTCGCTCGAGGCGCCCGTGCTGCGGGTCTCGGGCTTCGACGTGCCGTTCCCCGCGGCCAAGCTCGAGGGCGTGTACCTGCCCGACGCCGACCGCGTGCTCGAAGCGGTCGATCGCGCCCTGGCCTACTGACCCCCGGAAGTTAAGGATCGGATCATGCAGACCTTCCACCTCCCCGACGTCGGCGAAGGCCTGACCGAGGCCGAGATCGTCTCGTGGCACGTCGCCCCCGGCGACTCGGTCGCGGTCGACGACGTGATCGCCGAGATCGAGACCGCCAAGTCGCTGGTCGAGCTGCCGTCCCCGTTCGCGGGCACGGTCGGCGAGCTGCTGGTCTCGGAGGGTGACACGGTGAACGTGGGCGCCCCGATCATCACGGTCGTCGGGGCGGATGCCGCTGCCGACGCCGCGACGGATGCGCACGAGCCCACCGGCCCCGGGCAGCACGCGGAGCCCGAGGCGGGCGGGTCGGTGCTGGTCGGCTACGGCACGGGAGGCGAGGCCAAGACGCGCCGCCGCAAGAAGCCCGAGAAGCCGGTCGCCTCGGCCGTGGGCGTGATCGCGAAGCCGCCGATCCGCAAGCTGGCGCGCGACCTGGGGGTCGACCTGTCGGAGGTGCGTCCGTCCGGCGCCGCCGGAGAGGTGACGCGCGACGACGTCGTCAAGCACGCCGAGCAGGCCAGCGTGTTCCGCAACATCTCGACCCCGGAGCGCCCCGCGGTGCGCGAGGAGGAGATCCCCGTTCCGCCCAAGCCCCACGCGCCGGCGCCCGACGACGCGCGCATCGAGGCCATCCCGGTCAAGGGCGTGCGCAAGGCCACCGCCACCGCCATGGTCGGCTCGGCGTACTCGGCGCCCCATGTGTCGGTGTGGACCGATGTCGACGCCACGCGCACGATGGAGTTCGTCAAGCGGCTGAAGGCCTCGCCCGACTTCGCCGACGTGAAGATCTCGCCCCTGCTGATCGTCGCCCGCGCCGTGCTGTGGGCCGTGCGCCGCACGCCCATGATCAACTCGGCATGGGTCGATGGCGACGGCGACGAGGGCGCCAAGATCCACGTGCGCCACTACGTGAACCTCGGCATCGCGGCGGCCACCCCGCGCGGCCTGCTCGTGCCCAACATCAAGGACGCGCAGGACCTGTCGATGCGCGACCTCGCCCGGGCGCTCGAGCGCCTCACCGTGACCGCGCGCGAAGGCAAGACCACGCCGGCCGACCAGCAGGGCGGCACCATCACGATCACCAACATCGGCGTGTTCGGGATGGACGCCGGCACCCCGATCATCAACCCCGGAGAGTCGGCGATCGTCGCGATGGGCGCCATCCGGCAGAAGCCCTGGGTCGTGGACGGCGAGGTGCGCCCCCGCTGGGTGACCACGGTTTCGGGCTCGTTCGACCACCGCGTGGTCGACGGCGACGGCATCAGCCGCTTCCTCGCCGACGTCGCGGCCGTGCTGGAGGAGCCCGCGCTGCTGCTCGACTGAGCGCGCGGCGGACGGCTCACCGTCGCGTCGCCTGCGAGTTGAGAACGATTCTCATTTACGTGTAGAGTCGGGGACATGATCCCCCGTCGACTGCTGCCCGTGTCCGTTCTCGCCGCCTCCGGCCTCGCTCTCGCGGGCTGCGCCGGTGGTGCCGGTGAAGCCGACGGTGGCTCTGCGGATGCGGCGCCGATCGTGGCGTCGACCAACGTGTACGCCTCGCTCGCGCAGGCCCTGGTCGGCGACGCGACCGACGTGGCGGCGGTGATCGACGACGCCACCCAGGATCCGCACGCGTACGAGGCGAGCGCCCGCGACCGGCTCGCGGTGCAGGACGCCGACCTCGTCATCCTGAACGGCGGTGGCTATGACCCGTTCATGGAGGAGCTCGTCGGGGAGGGCGCCGCCGTGATCACGGCGGTCGAGTACGCGCATGACTTCCCGGGCAACGCCGGGCACGAGCACGAGGGTGAAGAGGCGCACGCGGATGAGGAGGAGCACGACCACGCCGAAGGCGAGGGTCACGAGGGCCACGACCACATCGAGGGCTTCAACGAGCACGTCTGGTACGACGCGCACACCATGATCCACGTGGTCGAGGCCCTCGCCGAGGAGATCGGGCACGAGCTGCCCGACCTCGTCGATCCGGCCGAGCTCGCGGCGAACCGCGACGCGCTCGTCGCCGAGCTGGAGGGCATCGAGGCGCGACTCGAGGCCCTGGCTCCCGACCACGAGGGCGAGGGGGTGTTCCTCACCGAGCCGATCGGCGGCTATCTGGCTGTACCCGTGGGACTGAAGGATGTGACGCCCGAGGGCTTCGCCGAGTCGGTGGAGGAGGGGCAGGATGTCGCTCCCGCGACGCTGCTCGACGCGACGCGCGTGCTGGAATCGGGTGATGTCGCGGTCGTCCTGGCGAACGCTCAGACGGGTGGCGGCGAGACCGAGCGGGTGATCTCGACGGCCGAGGCCCAGGGCGTGCCGGTCGTCGAGCTGAGCGAGCTGCTGACGGGCGATCAGACCTACGTCCAGTGGATGACCGCCAATGTCGACGCGCTCGAGGCCGCGCTCGCAGGCTGACGCTCCCGCCCGAGTGCACACCAACGTGCGTGTGCACTCGGCTGGCGGGCCCCGGGTCTCGAGTGCACACCAATGTGCGTGTGCGCTCGGCTGGCGGGCCCGGGTTTCGGGTGCACACCAATGTGCGTGTGCGCTCGGCTGGCGTGCCCCGGGTCTCGGGTGCACACCAATGTGCGTGTGCACTCGGCTGGCGGGCCCGGGTTTCGGGTGCACACCAATGTGCGTGTGCACTCGGCTGGCGCGCCCCGGGTCTCGCGTGCACACCAATGTGCGTGTGCGCTCGGCTGGCGTGCCCCGGGTGCCCAGTGCACACGAATATTGGTGTGTACAGGAAGCTGCCCCGCAGGGCGAGAACGATTATCACTAGCCGCTTAGACTGGACGACATGCCCTCCACGCCTGTGCTCGAGATCTCGGGCGCCGCGCTGCGGCTGCGCGGGCGCGAGCTGTGGGCGGGGCTCGACCTCACGGTGCGGGCGGGGGAGTTCGTCGCCGTGCTCGGGCCGAGCGGGTCGGGCAAGACCACGCTGCTGCGGGCCATCCTGGGGCTGCAGCAGCTGAGCGCGGGCGACATCCGCGTCGGCGGCGCACCGGCGCGCCGCGGCGACCGCCGCATCGGGTACATCCCGCAGCAGCGACCCCTGCCCCCGGGCACGAGCCTGCGCGCCCGCGACCTGGTGGCCCTCGGCATCCAGGGCCCCCGCTTCGGCCTGCCGATCCCGCGGCGCGGCGATCGCGCCCGTGTCGACGAGCTGCTCGCCGGCGTGGGAGCCTCGGCGTACGCCGATCGGCCCGTCGGGCTTCTCAGCGGCGGCGAGCAGCAGCGCCTGCGCGTCGCCCAGGCGCTGGCCGACGAGCCCGCGCTGCTGCTCTGCGACGAGCCGCTGTCGA
The DNA here is from genome assembly GCF_040302945.1 of Microbacterium sp. NPDC096154. NCBI lineage: Bacteria > Bacillati > Actinomycetota > Actinomycetes > Micrococcales > Microbacteriaceae > Microbacterium > Microbacterium sp. NPDC096154. The sequence continues at coordinate 219,935 of NZ_JBEOSM010000005.1, read as the reverse complement.
GCCTCGACCTCGCCAACCAGCAGGCCGTCACCGCGATCATCGAACGCGAGCGACGCGAGCAGGATGCGGCCGTGCTGTTCGTGACGCACGATGTGAACCCGATCCTGGATCAGGTCGACCGCATCCTGTACATCGCGGGCGGCCGGTTCACGCTGGGCACGCCCGACGAGGTGCTGCGCTCCGAGGTGCTGACCGACCTCTACGGCGCTCCGGTGCACGTGCTGCACGCGGGCGGCAGGCTCGTGGTCGTCGGCATCCCGGACGCTGAGCCGCATCACGCGCACGATCACGAGGCGGAGGCGATCCTGTGATGGTGCCCGCGCTCGACTGGAGCGACGTCTTCTCGTTCGACGACTACGGCGCCCTGCTGCAGCTGGTGGCGAACTCCGTCATCGCCGGCGCGGCGCTGGGCATCGTGGGCGGCCTGATCGGCGTGTTCATCATGCAGCGCGACATGGCGTTCGCGGTGCACGGCGTGAGCGAGCTGTCGTTCGCGGGCGCCGCTGCGGCGCTGCTGTTCGGCGGAAGCGTGGTCGTCGGGTCGCTCGCCGGCGCGTTGGCCGCGGCCGCGCTGATCGGCCTGCTGGGCGCCCGCGCGCGCGACCGCAACTCGATCGTCGGCGTGCTCATGCCGTTCGGACTGGGCCTCGGCATCCTGTTCCTGTCGCTCTACGAGGGGCGCAGCGCCAACCGGTTCAGCCTGCTGACGGGTCAGATCGTGTCGGTGTCGAGCCCCGATCTCGGATGGCTCATCGGCATCTCGCTGGTGGTGCTGGTCGGCCTGCTGGTGGTGTGGAACCCCCTGCGCTTCGACTCGCTCGACGCACAGTCGGCCGCCGCACGCGGCGTGCCCACGGGGTTCGTGAGCCTCGTGTTCATGCTGCTGCTCGGGCTCATCGTGGCGGTGGCGGTGCACATCATCGGCGCCCTGCTCGTCATGGCGCTGCTCGTGACGCCGGCCGCGGCGGCCATGCGCGTGAGCCACGGCCCTCTCGCGGTGCCGCTGCTGGCGGCCGTGTTCGGCTTCGTCTCGGCGGTCGGCGGCATCCTGCTCGCGATCGCGGGCACGCTGCCGGTGAGCCCGTACATCACCACGATCTCCTTCCTGATCTACGTGGTGTGCCGCGTGATCGCATGGCGACGCGACCGCGCGCTGCACGGCGAGGGCGCCCAGGTCGCGCCGAGCCTCGCTGGCTAGACTCGCCGGCATGGTGCAACGCAACACGTGGCAGCGGGAGCGCGTGCGTGACGCGCTCGCCGATGCGCGCGGCTTCGTGAGCGCGCAGAGCCTGCACGCGGCGCTGCGCGACGAGAACACCGGCATCGGCCTGGCCACGGTCTACCGCGCGCTGGCCGGCCTGGCGGCCTCGGGCGAGGCCGACTCGCTCCAGAGCCCCGAGGGCGAGGCGCTCTACCGCGCCTGCTCGATGGAGGGGCACCACCATCACCTGATCTGCCGCTCCTGCGGGCTCGCCGTCGAGATCGAGGCCACGGCCGTCGAGCAGTGGGCGCGCGAGACCGCGGCGAAGCACGGCTTCCGCGACGCCGAGCACGTGGTCGACATCTTCGGCCTGTGCGAGGCCTGCGCGGCTGAGAAGGCATGACGCAGACCGCAACGACCGTGCGGCGTCCGGGGTCCCGGCTGATCGCGGGACTCGCCGTCGGCGTGGCCGCAGTCGCGGTGCTCGTGGCGCTCGACGTCTTCGCGCCGGCCCTGTTCCCGCAGGCTCTTCCGACGCGCGTGCAGGATGGGCTGACGCTCGCCCTGAGCGTGCTCATCGAGTCGCTGCCCTTCGTGATGCTCGGCGTCATCCTGTCGATCGCGGTGCAGGTCTGGCTGCCGGCGGGTGTGATCGAGCGGTTCATGCCCCGGCGGGCATGGGCCCGGCGCGCGGTGCTGTCGCTGCTCGGGATGCTCATCCCGGTGTGCGAGTGCGGCAACGTGCCCTTCGCGCGCGGGCTGCTGATGCGCGGCGTCTCGCCGGCGGAGACGCTGACGTTCCTGGTGGCGGCGCCCATCGTGAACCCCATCGTCATCATCACGACGCACGCGGCGTTCGGATGGGACGGCGGCATCCTGATCGCGCGGATCGTCGGCGGCTGGCTGATCGCCAACCTGATCGGCTGGATCTACAGCCGCCACCCAGACCCGGCATCGCTGCTCACGGGCCGGTTCCTCGACACGTGCGAGGTCGTCGCGCACGAGACGGGCGGGCGCGGCCGCCGCAGCATCGCGCAGTTCGTGGTCGAGCTGCGCGCCGTGATGCCGGCGCTGATCATCGGTTCCGCCATCGCGGGGGCCGTGCAGGTGATCGTGCCGCGTGATGCCCTGCTGGCGATCGGGTCGAATCCGGTGCTCTCGATCGTGGCGATGACGGCCCTGGCCATGACCGTGGCGATCTGCTCGAATGTCGACGCGTTCTTCGCGCTGTCGTTCGCCTCGACGTTCTCGCCCGGGTCTCTTGTCGTGTTCCTGCTGGTGGGGCCGCTCGTCGACGTGAAGATGCTCGCCCTGATGCGCACGACCTTCACCACGCGCACGCTCGCGGGCATCGTCGCGGTCGTGCTGCTCGCGGCCTTCGGGATCGGGATCGGGGTGAACCTGGTTGTCTAACTCCTGGGGCTCGGTGGGCACGCGCTGGCTCGGCGCGGGCCTGGCCGCCGTGCTCGCGGTCGTGACGCTCGGCCTGGCCGCGACCGGCCGCCTCGCGCTCTACATCAACCCGGATCAGGCGTGGTTCGCGGTCGGGATGGCCGTGCTCGCGCTCGTGGGAGCGGTCGCGTCGTTCCTGCTGCCGCTCGGCGCCGAAGCCGACCACGGGCACGACCACGGGCACGACCACGGGCACGAGACGCCTGAGCCGGCTCGGTCCGTCGCGCGCGCGGAGCGGGCGAAGCGGGCGGAGCCGCACCGCGCCCTGCCGCTCGGCGCGATCGCCGCCGCGACCGGCGGCACGCTCGCGTCCGCGGTGGCGGTGGCGGCGCTCGTCCTGCCGCCGGCGTCGCTGTCGGTCGACCTCGCGATGGCGCGAGACACCGGCACGGCGCCGCTGTTCGCGGGCGCCGACGAGGTGCTGCTGGCGTCGACCGACACGAGCGACTTCGGCGTGGGCGACTGGGCGTCGGTGTTCTCGACCGCCACGAGCCCCGACGCCTACGAGGGCACGCGCGTCACACTGACGGGCTTCGTGACGCCCGACGAGACCGACGACCAGACCCTCCGCCTCGGCCGCCTGGTCATCACCCACTGCGTGATCGACGCGCAGCCGGCCTCCCTGCCGGTCGTGTCGCCCGACTGGCAGGATGCGCTCGACGTCGGCGGGTGGATCGAGGTCGAAGGCGTCGTGACGACCGACGCCTCGGGCGCCCTCGTGATCGAGCCGAGCGGCATCTCGCCCGTCGCCCCGCCGGATGACCCGTATGAGTACTGACGTCTCGCGCGTGCGTGACCGCCGGGGCCGCGATCGCGCGAGCCTGCGGAGATTCGCGGTCGCGCTGCTCGGCGTGCTGGCGGGGCTGGCGGTGCTGGGCGGAGCGGGCGCGGCCGTGAGCCTGGCGCAGGGGCCGCGCGTGAGCGAGGTGCAGGTCGACCCGGCGGTGGCCGTCGAGGTGGCGGGCTCGCGGGTCATCCTGACCGCGAACCAGGCCCTGTCGCAGATCGATCCCGACCAGGTCACCGTGACGCCGTCGGCGCCGTTCACGCTCGACGCCGTGGGGCGCAGCGTGGGCGTGCGGTTCACCGTGCCACTCGACGACGACACCGAATACACCGTGCGGGTCGAGGGGGCCCAGTCGGTCGGCGGCGGCCCCGCGGCCACACTGGAGGCGACGTTCCGCACGCCGCCCGCCGAGGTCTTCCTGCTGCAGCGCGATCCACAGGGCGACGACACGATCTTCCGGTCGACGCTCGACGGCGAGAACGCCGTGCCGGTCTACGCGCATCCGGTGATCGAGGACTTCCGGGCCACGTCGACCCGGCTCGTCGTGGCGACGTCCGAGGGCGACGTGTCGGCGCTGCACGTGATGGACCGCGACGGATCGGACGTGCAGGATGTCGCCCTGCCGGGCGAGGGCATCGTGCAGTCGCTGCAGGTGTCGCAGCGCGGCGACCTGGTCGGGTACACGTACTCCGACCCGGGCGGGCAGGGGTACGCGAGCGTGCTGTTCACGTCGCGGCTGCGCGAGCCGTCGGCCGAGCCGAAGCCGATCGAGGTCGGCGGGGAGGCCGTCAGCGTCGACCGCTGGCGCTTCGTGCCCGATTCGTCGTCGCTGCTGATGATCGACTTCGCCGGCGAGCTCATCCTGACGGATCCGACGAGCGACGCCGACCCGACGCTGTTCGGCGGCGCCCTCACGATCGACGCGATCGCCCGCGGCACGTACACGGCGATCGTCGAGCGGGTCGAGCAGGGCATCCGGCAGATCGACCTGACCACGGGTGAGGAGTCGGCGCTGGTCGAGCCCGATCGCGATCTGGGCGTGCCGGGGGCCGTGGTGCCGGTGCCGGAGGGGGCCGAGGGGCGCGCGGGCACCGTGCGCCGGTTCCAGGAGATGATCGATGCGGCCACGCCGGGCCGGCAGGTGCTGGCGCACGTCGCCGAGGACGGCGCGACCCGTGAGCTGTTCGAGGTCGGGCCGCAGGATGCGCTGCTGCAGGCATGCGTGTCGCCGAGCGGCCGGTACGTGGCTGCCCTGGTCGCGCCCGACATCATCGACAACCCGTACGATCTCGGCACCCAGCCCGTGCCGCGCGAGCTCGAGACGCACATCGTCGAGACCGACACCGGCGAGGCGGTCTCGGTGCTGCAGGGCTTCGACATCAGCTGGTGCACGACCGGTCCGTGGTGAGACGGCGACCGGGGTCCGTCGACCGCCAGGGCATACGTGACGTCTGTGGCCCTCTGGCGGCATTCCCTAACCTCGGGGGCAGATCGGCGGGACGGGCCCGCCGCCTCTGAAAGGAAAGACAGATGGACCTTCTCGGCCTTCTCTCGCCTGTTCTCGATCTGCTCGCCGGTCTCCTCGGCGGCCTGGGCATTCCGCTGCCCGGGCTCCCTGAGCTCCCCATCTGAGCGACGCTCTGACGGCCCGCACCGACGTGGGCTCTCCCGCACGGGGCGGGATCCGGTCATCCGGATCCCGCCCCGTCGTCGTGTGCCCGTCGTCGTGTGCCCGTCGTCGTGTGCCCGTCGTCGTGTGCCCGTCGTCGTGTGCCCGTCGTCGTGTGCCCGTCGTCGTGTGCCGCTCGTCCTGTGCCGGGGCAGACTGGTGGGATGCCGCATCGCCCCGCCCGCCGCGAAGAGCTCTCGGGCCTGCCCGTCGACGTCGCGCCACGGCTGCTCGGCGGCCTGCTCGAGACATCGCTGCCCGACGGCGACGTGGCGGTGCGCATCACCGAGGTCGAGGCGTACCACGGGCGGGGGTCGGGCGAGGTCGCGGATCCCGGATCGCACGCGCGCATGGGGCCCACCGCGCGCAACGCCACGATGTGGGGCGAGGCCGGGCACCTGTACGTCTATCTGAGCCACGGCATCCATTCGTGCGTCAACGTCGTGTGCGGTCCCGTCGGCCGCGGCGACGGCATCCTGCTGCGCGCCGGTGAGATCGTGCGTGGGGCCGACGTCGCGCGTCGGCGACGGGAGGCGAAGGGCGTGGCACGCACGGATCGCGACCTCGCGCGGGGGCCCGGGCGGCTGGGCGACGCCGTGGGGCTGCGCCACGCGCTGCACGACGGCATCGACGCGATCACGGGCGAGCCGCTCGCCGGCGCGGTCGCGCGGCTGCACCTGCTCGACGAGCCCCTGATGGATGTCGCCACGGGACCGCGGGTCGGGGTCGCGGGGATCGCGGGCACGTCGGCCTACCCGTGGCGGTTCTGGATCCCGGGCGACCCGACCGTCTCGCCGTTCCGCCCCGGCCGAGGGGCTCTCTAGCCGGAGGGATGGTGCCCCTCGCGCGCGGACGCCGAAGTGAGCGACACGCCCGAGTGTGCTAGGCTAGGCGATTGTCTGCGTGCACTCCTGTGCGCAGTTCGTACATCCCCCCTCGAACACAGCCCGCAAGGGTCGGCGGGGCGTGTGCAGACAAGAGACCTTGGGTGGAGTCGTCCGACTCCACGGTATTGAAGGAGAATCACCATGGCTGCTGTGTGCCAGGTGACCGGTGCCGTTCCCGGCTTCGGTCACAACATCTCGCACTCGCACCGCCGGACGAAGCGACGCTTCGACCCGAACGTGCAGAAGAAGACCTACTTCGTTCCCTCGCTGGGTCGCAAGATCACGCTGAACGTGTCGGCTAAGGGCATCAAGGTCATCGACGCCCGCGGCATCGAGTCGGTCGTCAAGGACCTGATCGCGAAGGGTGTGAAGCTCTAATGGCCAAGAAGGCTCAGGACATCCGTCCGATCATCAAGCTGCGTTCGACGGCGGGCACGGGTTACACCTACGTGACCAAGAAGAACCGCCGCAACACCCCCGACCGCCTCGTGCTCAAGAAGTACGACCCGGTGGTCCGCAAGCACGTCGACTTCCGCGAGGAGCGTTAATCATGGCCAAGAAGAGCAAGATCGCTCGCAACGAGCAGCGCAAGGAGATCGTCGCCCGCTACGCCGAGAAGCGCGCGACCCTCAAGAAGCAGCTCATCGACCCCAACGCGACCGACGAGGAGCGCGAGGCCGCTCGCGTGGGCCTGCAGAAGCTGCCCCGCAACGCTTCGCCGGTGCGCGTGCGCTCGCGCGACGTCATCGACGGCCGTCCCCGCGGTGTCCTCACGAAGTTCGGCATCTCGCGCGTCCGCTTCCGCGACATGGCGCACCGTGGCGAGCTGCCCGGCGTGACCAAGTCGAGCTGGTAAGCACCTGCGTCTGAAGGGGCGAGGATCCATCCGGATCCTCGCCCCTTCCGCATTGTCGGCCGAAGATCTCTCGATACCTATACCCAGAGGCTATGCACATAGGTATAGTGACGTCGACGCACTGCCGCGTTCCATCCGAGTGACCGACGAAGGCTGCCCAGATATGACGGAGACCACCCCTCGCCCCCTGTCCGCCGCGGGCCTGCGAGACCACCTCGAGCGCGCACCGATGTCCGCCTACCAGTGGACGATCGTCGCGGCCGCCGTGCTCATGAACGCGCTCGACGGCTTCGACGTCGCCGCGATGTCGTTCGTGTCGGCCCGCGTCGAAGAGGAGTTCGGCCTCAGCGGCACCGTGCTGGGAGTGGTGATCAGCGCCACGCTGGTCGGCATGGCTCTGGGGTCGGTGGCGCTCGGCCGCGTCGCCGACATCATCGGCCGTCGCATCACGGTGCTTTCGTCGGTCGCGCTCGCGACCGCCGGCATGTATCTCGCCGCGACCGCGCAGGATGTGGTGCAGCTCGGCGTATGGCGGGTGCTCACCGGCCTCGGCGTCGGCGGCATCCTGACGAGCATCACGGTCATCACCGCGGAGTACTCGTCGAAGCGCTGGCGCGGTCTGGCGATCGGGATCTACACGGCCGGCTACGGCGTGGGCGCCACGCTCGGCGGTCTGGCCGCCGTGGGCCTGCAGGAGAGCGTGGGCTGGCGCGGCGTGTTCCTCGCCGGCGCCATCGCGAGCACCGTGCTGCTGGCCGCGCTGATCTTCCTGCTGCCCGAGTCGGTGCACTTCCTGCAGCTGCGCGGCGGCGCCCGTGCCGACCAGGCACTGCGACGCATCGCCGCCAAGGTGGGCTTCGACGGCGCCGGGGCCCCGGCGGAGGCGCACGACGAGACGTCGCGATCCGCGCGCAAGGCCGGGCTGGGCGGCGTCTTCTCACGTGGCACGCTCACCGCGACCGTGCTGCTGTGGGTGGCGTTCTTCACCGTGATGTTCGCGTTCTACTTCGTGAACTCGTGGACACCGCGCCTCATGGTGGAGGCCGGCATGACCGTCGACCAGGGCGTGGTGGTCGGCATGGCGCTCGCCCTCGGCGGTGCCGTCGGCTCGGTGCTCTACGGGGCCCTGGCGGCGCGCGTGCAGCGGGAGCGGCTGCTGCTGGCGTTCCTCGTGCTCACCGCGATCTTCATCGTGGTGTTCGTGCTGTCGACCGCCGTGCTCGCGCTCGCACTCGTGCTGGGCGTGCTGGTCGGGCTGCTCGTCAATGGCTGCGTCGCCGGCCTGTACACGGTGGCGCCCACGCGCTACGCCACGGCGGTGCGCGCCACCGGCGTGGGCGCGGCCCTCGGCGTCGGCCGCGCGGGGGCCATCCTGGCGCCCATCGCGGCGGGGGCACTGCTCGACGCGGGATGGAGCAACGTGGCGCTCTATTCCACCGCGGCGGTGCTGCTCGCGGTGGGGGCGGTGGCCATCCTGGTGCTGGCGCGTCGTCCGGCGGTGGAAGAGGCGCGGTGACCGCCGCAGCGGGCGGGGGCCGCGGCCTCGGCGTTCCGCGGACGGCGGCGCGTTCCTAGGATCGGACCATGCCGCTCGATCCGTTCTTCGCCGACCGCCTGCAGCGTCAGCGGAGGTACATGATCACGCAGGCCCTCGAAGGCCTGAAGCGCCAACTCGGGTGGCCGTGGTTCATGCGGCCCGCCGAGGAGGGCGCCGTGAAGACCGCGCCGGCCGCCGAGAAGGGGCGTGCCCGGGCGGCTGCCCAGGCCGAGGTGGCGCGCAAGGCGGTCGAGCACCGTCCTCGCCCGAGCAAGCGTCGCGCTGAGCATCGCCGTATCGCGCTCTCCTGGGATCGCGAGGAGCTGCGCAAGGTGGGCACGCCGGGCCCTCGGGTGCACACGGTCGAGCATGTGGTTCCCGTACCAGGGCAGCCCGACGTGCGCCTGCGCATCTACTATCCGACGATCGGCGGGCGACCGGATGAGCCGGTGCCCGCGGCGCTGGCGTTCTTCGGAGGCGCGTTCCGCATCGGCGGCATCGACTATCCGACCACGGATGCCGCCAACCGGCGGCGGGCCGCCGATGCGGGCGTCGCGATGATCGCGGTCGACTACGCCCTCGCGCCCGAGTATCCCTACCCCACGCCCGTGGAGCAGGGGCAGGCGGCGCTGGAGTGGGTCGTCGCGCACGCTGACGACCTCGGCATCGACGCGGGCCGCGTCGGGGTCGCGGGCAACTCTGCCGGCGGCAACATCGCCGCCGCCGTGGCGCTCGTCAACCGCGACCGCTCCGGGCCGCCGCTGCGGCTGCAGCTGCTCGAGGTGCCCGTGGTCGACCTGACCGGCCGCCACATCGACCTGCGGGCGACGCGCGCCCTGGGCATCCCCAGCTTCATCGTGGCGCGCGAGCTGAGGTCCGTCGCGCGCACCTATCTGCGGCACCGACGGCAGGCCCGGGAGCCGTACGCGTCGCCCATCCGGACGGAGTCGCTGGCGGGACTGCCGCCCACGGTCATCCTGACCGCGCAGTACGACCCCCTGCGCGGCGACGGCGAGGCGTACGGCGCCGCCCTGCGCGAGGCCGGCGTCGACGCCAGCGTCGTGCAGTACCTGGGGGTGACGCACGACACCTCGATCTTCACCGGAGTGCTCGCCTCGGCCCGCCGCTGGCACGCCGACGTGGTGGCCGCGTTGCGCCAACTGCACGACTGAAACGGGTCACATCCGTCACATTCGTCACACGCGAGGCCGACACGCCGCCCGAATCGCCCGAAGAACCGCAAGAATCCGCGGAATTCCGGGCCTGGTTGATACATTCGAGGCGCGGTCGAACGATCGCCCGGGGGCATCCGTCTCCGGTCCATTGATCACGTTGCGGCGCACCCGGTGCGCCGCTGGAGGATGACATGGCCGACAAGTCCATCACCAAGACCGAGCTCGTCGCGAGCATCGCCAGCGCGACCGGTCAGAGCCAGGCCGCCGTCTCGGGCGTTCTCGACGCCCTGTTCACCACGGTTTCCGAGTCCGTCGCCAAGGGCGCGAAGGTCTCGATCCCCGGCTGGATCGCCTTCGAGCAGGTCGAGACGGCCGCCCGCACGGGCCGCAACCCCCAGACCGGCGCCGAGATCAAGATCCCGGCCGGCAAGCGCGTCAAGGTGACCGCGGGCTCGAAGCTCAAGGCCGCCGCCAAGTAAGCAGCGACACAGAAGAAGGGGATGCCTCCACGAGGAGGCATCCCCTTCTTCTGTGTCCGGGGCCTCTGTTCAGAGGCTGCCGCGTCGGGCTTCCGTGTCGGAGGGATCAGTAGGGGTCGACGTCGGTGCGACGCTCCGTCACGTGCTGCGACGTGCCGGCATCACCCACCGTGCGGGTGCGCTCGACCGCCGAGCGGCGGCGGGTCATCAGCACCAGGCCGATGATGAACACGACCAGCCCGGCCCCCATCAGCAGGTAGCCGATGAAGTCGTCATTGACCGCCGGGATGTCCAGTTCCAAGCCGAACGCCAGGATGGCACCCAGCACGAAGAGCACTACTCCGGTTCCCATACTCATGGCCGTCACGCTAGGGGCCGTCGCCGCACCGGTCACCGGGGTTGACATTTCTCGCCCCACCATCTTCGCGCGGGGCCCCGCGGCGTGATGCCGCGGCGTGATGCCGCCGCTCGACGACGTCCGCTCCCAGCCGGGGCCCGGGCACCAGCGCCTAGGCTGGACGGGTGAATCCGCGCGCGCTGCGGGCCGCAGGGCCCGTCATCCTGGTCGCCGCGGCGGTGCTCACAGCGCTCGGGGCCCTCGCCTACGGCGGCGCCGCCGACCCGCTCGCGGCGGGCGATCCCGGCCCGTTCGTGCGCTGGGGGCTGCCGCTGGCGAAACTCGTCGTCAACCTCTCCGCGGCGGTCATGGCCGGCTCGCTCGTGCTCGCGCTGTTCGCGCTCAAGGCGGGGGAGCGCGAGTTCGACGGCGCTCTCGACGTCGCCTCGATCGGCGCGGCGGTGTTCACGGTCTCCTCCGGCGCGGTCGGCTTCCTGACGTTCCTCGACTCGTTCAACCCGCAGCTGTCGGCCGGTCCGGAGTTCGGTGCCCAGCTGGGCACCTTCCTCACCGAGGTCGAACTGGGGCGCACCTGGCTCATCACCACGATCGCCGCGGCGGTCGTGACCATCCTGGCGTTCGCGATCCGGTCGTGGCTCGCGACGCTGTTCACCGCGATCCTGGCTCTCGCGTCGCTCATCCCCATGGCCACGCAGGGGCACTCGGGCGAGCTGGCCAGCCACAACGCCACGGTCACGGCCATGAGCCTGCACGTCGTGGGCGCCGCCGTCTGGCTCGGCGGCCTCGTGCTGCTGGTGGCGCTGCGTCCGGTGCTGCCCGAGCGCGGGCTGCCGCGCGTTCTGGCGCGATACTCCTCGCTCGCGCTGGTCGCGTTCGTCGTCGTGGCGCTGTCGGGCTTCGCGCGCTCGCTCGCGTCGATCAGCGACTGGGGCCAGCTCGCCTCGCCGTACGGCGGCATCCTGTGCCTCAAGGTCGTCGCCCTGGTATGCATGGGCCTCCTCGGAGCCTGGTACCGGCAGCGGCTGATCGGCCGCGTCGCGACGGCCGCCGGCGCCGTCCGCTCGTTCTGGACGCTGATCGCCGTGGAGCTGGCCTTCATGGGCGTCGCGTCGGGCGCGGCCGCCGCCCTCGCCCGCACGGCTCCTCCCTTCACCGAGGTGCCGTATTCGTCGACGCCGGCCGAGATCCTCACCGACGAGCCGCTGCCGCCGGAGCTCACGCTCGAGCGCTGGTTCACGGCGTGGGATGTCGACCTGCTGTGGGCGTTCGTCGCCGGCTTCGGCGTCTTCTTCTACATCGCGGGCGTCGTGCGGCTGCGCCGTCGCGGCGACCGCTGGCCGCTCTACCGCACGGTGCTGTGGGTGCTGGGCATGCTGCTTCTGGTCTGGGTGACCAGCGGCCCGGCCAACGCGTACGGCGACTACCTGTTCAGCGTGCACATGCTCGGTCACATGCTGCTGACCATGGCCATCCCGCTGCTGCTGGTGCCCGGCGCGCCCATCACGCTCGCCCTGCGCGCCGTCGAGAAGCGCGACGACGGCACGCGCGGCGGCCGCGAGTGGATCATGTGGGCCGTGCACAGCCCGTTCGCGCGCGTCATCACCCATCCGCTGGTCGCGGCGGGCATCTACGTCGGGTCGCTGTGGGTGTTCTACTTCACCGACCTGTTCCGGTGGTCGCTGTACGACCACCTCGGGCACGTGTGGATGGTCACGCACTTCCTCATCTCGGGCTTCCTGTTCGTCACCACGCTCGTGGGCATCGATCCCATTCCGTACCGGATGCCCCATTCGGCGCGCCTGGTGACGCTCATCGCGGCCGCCGCCATCCACGCGTTCTTCGGCGTCGCGCTCATGATGCAGTCGGGGCTGATGGTGGCCGAGTGGTTCGGCGCGATGGGCCGCACGTGGGGTCCCACCCCGCTCGAGGACCAGTACATCGGCGCGGGCATCGCGTGGTCGGTCGGAGAGATCCCGACGCTCATCACCGCGATCGTCGTGGCGATCCAGTGGAGCCGCAGCGACGAGCGTCAGCAGCGTCGCGCCGACCGCCACGCCGATCGCACCGACGACGCCGAGCTCGAGGCCTACAACGCCCGCCTCGCCCGCATCGCCGAGCGCGACGCCGCCGCCGGGCGCTGAGGCCGTGGTCCCGTGTCGGGCTTCGACTAGCGCCGGGCGCGGTCGCTAGCGTCGCCGACAGCAGTCAATGCGCCGGGCGCTAGTCAACGCCCCGGACGCCGGGTCGCCCTGGCGCCGGGCCACCCTGGCGCCGGGTCGCCCGAGGGCCGGATGGGCCCGGCGCCGGGGCGGGCGGGCGTGGGTGGGCGGACGCCGAGCGCGGTTGCCGCGGGCGCGCGTGGGCGTGCGTCAGCGCCGCGGGCGCGCGTGGGGTGCGGGCTTCGACTAGCGTCGGGCGCGGTCGCTAGCGTCGCCGACAGCAGTCAATGCGCCGGGCGCTAGTCAACGCCTCGGGCGCCGGGTCGCCTGGCGCCGCGCCGCGCGGGTCGCCCGGGCCGCGCGGGCCGGGGCGGGCGTCGGCGCAGCGCGGCGGGCGTCAGCGCAGCGCCGGGCTGCCGACCAGAATCGAGGCCGTGCCGTCGGGCAGGATGTCGACGGTCCCGTCGATCACGAACGGCACGTCCTCGCTGAGCTGGTACACCACGCCGTTGCTGATCTGCACCATCTGCGCCTCGAGGTGCGCGGTGCCGGTCGCGGGCGCGATCCCCCAGTACGCGCCCTGCGGCACGATCTGGATGTCGGGCTCGCGGACGATGCTCCACTGGGGCAGGCTGTCCCAGAGCCGGTCGGCGGGCATCAGGCCGAACGGGCATCCGGTGGGCTGCAGCACCTGCTGCTCCGCGCAGCTGGCCAGGAACGACTCGACCTTGTCCTGCACCACGTCGGCGAAGGCCTGTGTCGGCTGGGCCTGGATGTCGAGAGGCACGCTGTGCAGGCCGGCGTCGGCCAGGACATGCGTCTCGTCGGCCTCCGCCACCGCGGTGTCGACGCCCACGCTGTACAGGCCGGGCGAGAACACGAGCAGCGACACCGGATCCAGCGGGTCGGCCGCGGCGCCGTCGGGCGACACCTGGCGCTTGTCGATCTCGAAGTCGTTGACCGAGAACTGCATCGAGCCGCGCACCGTCACCTGGATGGCGGCGAGAGGGCTGCTCTCGAACGCCCACCGCGGCACGAGCCCCTCGGTGCCGTCGCGCACCACGCGGAACGTGCTCTCGCCCGCCGTGCCGTCCACCCGGTAGGACGCCGTCACCTCGACCGCACCGTCGACCTCGCGCTCCTCGGCGATCTCGACATCGGTCAGGTCGAACGTCAGGGCCGCGCTGCGCAGCAGGGCGTCCGACGAGGTGCCCGGCAGCTGTGCGGCCTCGAGGTCGGCGCTGTCGAGCGTGACGCCCGGTACCGCGAGGGCGGAGGCGGCGTCGCCGTCGGCGAGCATGCCGATGTAGCGCTCGACGAACGCGCTCGGGCCCCAGAACTGGCGGTGCAGCGAGGCGAAGCCCGCCCAGATGGCGGCGGCCAGCAGCACGCCGATCAGTCCGAGCAGCACCAGGTCGCGCCGCAGCTGCCGCGACGACGCGTCACGCGGGGCGGGGGCCGCACCGCTGTCGCGGATCGCCGCCGTCGGCGCGTCGCTCGCGGTGGCCTGATCCATTTCGCCAGTCTACGAAAGCCCGCTCCGGATGATCCTGGGCGCGGCGGGCGCGCGCCATCCTGATCCGGCGCGTGCCGATACGGCGGGATGGGAGGATGGAGGGCATGCCCACGCTGTCCGCCGAACAGGAGGAGCTCTTCCGGCTCATCGAGGACACGCGCGAGCATGTGTTCGTCACCGGCCGCGCGGGCACCGGCAAGTCGACCCTGCTCAACCACCTCGCGTGGAACACGAAGAAGCAGATCGCGGTGTGCGCGCCCACCGGCGTCGCGGCGCTCAACGTCGAGGGGCAGACGATCCACTCGCTGTTCAAGCTGCCGATCGGTCTCATCGCCGACAGCGACATCGAGCAGAACGACGCCACGCGCAAGCTGCTCAACGCCATCGACACGCTCGTGATCGACGAGATCTCGATGGTCAACGCCGACCTCATGGACGCGATCGACCGCTCGCTGCGGCAGGCCAGGGGCCGCCGGGGCGAGGCGTTCGGCGGCGTGCAGGTCGTGATGTTCGGCGACCCGTACCAGCTCGCGCCGGTGCCGCCGCGCGGCGACGAGGCGCGCTACATCCACGACCACTACCGCTCGTTCTGGTTCTTCGACGCGCACGTGTGGGCGGGGCGCGAGCCCGAGGGCGACGGACTGATCGAGCTGGGGCGGCACGGCGCGCACCTGCACATCCGCGAGCTCACGCAGATCCACCGCCAGGCCGACGACGGGTTCAAGGCCATGCTCAACGCGGTGCGCTACGGCCGGGTCACCAAGGAGATCGCCGACATCCTGAACGCGACGGGCGCGCGGACGCCGCCGGATGACCCGGAGCATCCGATCATCACGCTCGCGACACGCAACGACCGGGTCAACGCCATCAACGCCAAGCACCTCGCCCAGCTGCCCGGCCGCGAGCAGACGGCCCGCGCCGAGGTGAACGGCGACTTCGGCCGCGGCGACGTGTACCCGGCCGACGAGGAGCTGAAGCTGAAGGTGGGCGCGCAGGTGATGTTCCTGCGCAATGACACCGGTTCGCCGGGGGAGCCCCCGCGCTGGGTGAACGGCACGATCGGCACGGTGACGCGCATCCTGGGCGAGGGGGTGCGCGTCGAGGTCGACGGCGAGGAGTTCGAGGTGGAGCCGGCGGTGTGGGAGAAGTACCGGTACGCGTACGACCCGATCGGGCGCAAGCTCACGCGCGAGGTCGTGGCCGAGTTCACGCAGTTCCCGCTGCGGCTGGCGTGGGCGGTCACCATCCACAAGTCGCAGGGCAAGACGTATGACCGCGCGATCGTCGACCTGGGGGCCGGGGCGTTCGCTCCCGGTCAGACCTACGTGGCGCTGAGTCGTCTCACGTCGCTCGACGGGCTGTATCTCTCGCGCCCCCTGCGTCCGAGCGACATCCGGGTGGATCAGGATGTGCGCCGGTTCATGAAGGCGGTCTGGGAGCAGCGGCAGGCCGAGGCGGGTTCTGCGGCGGCCACGCCATAGACTCGGGGGAAGTGCGATCGGGGGTCTCATGCGGGTGACGGGTCGTTGGCGCCGTGCGATGACGGCGCTCGCCGGAGCGGCGGCGGTCGCCGTCGCGCTCAGTGGCTGCACAGGGACGCCCAGCGAGGCCCGCACGCCCGAGCAGGTCACCGGAGACCTGCCCGGCGACACGGTCGAGCAGCTGCGGGGAGCCGTCGAGCACGCGATGGCCGCCACCGGGTCGTCCGGCGCGATCGTGGGCGTCTGGGTGCCGTGGGCGGGCGCGTGGGTCACGGGCCTGGGCACCACGGGGCACGACACGGATGAGCCGGTGACGACCGACATGGCCTTCCGCATCGCATCGATGACGCGTCCGATGACCTGCGACGTGCTCTACGGCATGGTCGAGGACGATCTGGTCGAGCTCGACGATCCCGTGTCGAAGTGGGTGCCCAGCACCCCCGATCTCGGCGACGTGACGCTGAAGCAGCTGTGCGACAACACCTCGGGCCTCGGTCGCTCGGCGAACACCCTGCTCGGCAATGTGCTGCGCACGCCGGAGCGCGAGTGGAACGCGCGTGAGGTGGCGGCGGCGGGCCTCGGCAAGGATCGCTCGCAGCCGGGCGTGGCGTTCACCGACTCCGACACGGGCTACCTCCTGCTGGGCCTTGCGCTGCAGAACGCCGCGAGCGAGACGCCCGCGGCCCTCTTCCGCGAGTACGTGACCTCCCCGCTCGCGCTCGAGGCGACCGCCCTGCCGGGGCGGAAGGCCGCGGCGCCCGGGGAGCCGGCGCTGCCCGGGTACTACTCCGACGAGGCCGATCGCGAGGCCGGCTGCGTGGCTCCCCGCGACTACACGACCCTCTCGGCGAGCTTCGGCTACACCGACTCGGGCGCCGTGTCGACCATCTCCGAGCTGGGCGTCTACACCGAGGCGCTCGCGGCTCGAGCCGGGGAGGGCGGCCAGCTGGCCGAGCGCTGGAGCGGAGCCAAGCCCGTCAGCACCACCTCGGACTCGTGGTACCAGTACGCCGGCGGCACCTTCATCGCCGGATCCATGGTGGGGCAGCAGGGCTCGATCCCGGGCTACCTCACCAGCGCCTACGCCGACATCGAGAACGGGCTCACCGTCGCCGTGGTGCTGAACAACTCGGCGGCGCCAGAGTCGCTCGTGGGCTATCTCGCGAAGGAGCTCGCCGCGATCGTCTCGAAGGTGCCGGCGCGAGAGGGTGAGACGGCGCCGGAGTACGGCCTGCCGTGGTCGGCGGAGGACTACCACCAGCGCATCGCGGACCGTGCGGTCTGCCCGATCGAGTGACGTGTCGGCTCGAGTGATGTGCTCGGCCGCGTGACCGGCGCGCGCGGCTCCTCCGGGTTCGCGGTCGGTCTCGTCGCGGCGGGACTCGCGTGCCAGGAGGTGGGGGCGGCCATCGCGGTGCTGCTGTTCCCGCACACCGGCCCGCTCGGCATGGTGATGCTGCGGCTGGTGTTCTCGGCGCTCATCCTGCTCGCGATCGCGCGGCCTCGCCTGCGGGGCCGGTCGCGAGGGGCCTGGTGGTCGGTGGCGCGGCTCGGGGTCGCGCTCGCCGTCATGAACGGCTTCTTCTACGTGGCGCTCGAGCGCCTCGCGCTGGGCGTGACCGTGACCATCGAGGTGCTGGGACCGCTGACGCTGTCGATCCTGGTCGCCGGCACGCGGTCGGCGTGGGTGTGGGCGGGTGTCGCGCTCGCCGGCGTGCTCGCGCTGGGCGGCGGCGGATGGGATCGTCTCGACGCGGTGGGCGTCGTCTGCGCGCTGGGCGCGGCGGTGAGCTGGGCGTTCTACATCCGCGGTCAGGCGCGCGTCGGCCGCGACTTCCCGAAGCTCGAGGGACTCGCGCTCGCGATGGCGATCGGGGCCGTGCTGTCGCTGCCGTTCGGCCTCGTGGCGGCGGGGCCGGTGCTGCTGCGCCCCGACTTCCTCGCGCTGGGCCTGGCGGTCGCGGTGCTGTCGTCGACCATCCCGTACGCGTTCGAGCTGATCGCGCTGCGCCGCCTCACCGAAGCCGCGTTCGGCATCCTGATGAGCCTCGCCCCGGCCACCGCGGCGGTCGCCGGCTGGGTGCTGCTCGGGCAGGAGCTGTCGTGGCTCGAGGTTGTGGGCCTGGGGCTCGTCGTCTGCGCGAGCGCGGGCGCCGTATGGACGTCCCGCGCACGCCCTCGGGCCGGGTCGGCCCCGGAGCCGATGGCCGAGCCGACCGCCTAGGCCACGGGCGTCCAGGTCACGCGCGCGGCAGCTGGGCGGCCCACAGGATCGCCAGCAGCAGGATGAGCGACATCGCGGCCATGATCACCATCAGGCCGGCCATGGTGAGGTTGCGCGTGCGGTCGTTGGGGACCAGGAAGGCCGTCGTCACCAGCGCGATCGAGCTCGCCACGACGAACGCGATGCCGATCCACGCGAGCGCGAGGTTGATCGGCATGCACAGGATGAACGCCGTGATCGCCGCGGCAGCCAGCAGCAGCGCGGGCACGATCCAGATCCAGCGCTTGGGCGTGCGCAGCGCAGGCTGGTTGCGCATCCGGGTGGGGTCGCCGTCCTGTGCGGGCGGCACATGTGTGGAACGGCCCTGTCTCGCGGGTCGCTGATCGTTCACGTCGCGCCTCCTTCGGTCGGATCCCGACGTTACGCAGGGCCTCCTCAGGTCGACACGGGCTTGACAGGGCGAAGCGCCCCTACAGTGTCGTCTTCTCCGCGATGGTGACCAGCGCCTCCGCGGCGGGGGCGTCGCCGGTCGGCGCGATCATGTGACGCGCGAAGAACTCGGTGAGCTCGTCGCGGGCCGTCAGCGGCAGCACTCCGGCGACGTACTGGTCGGGACGGACCACCACGATGGCGCCGTCGCGGCTGATCTCGCGGTCGCGGTGGATGTCGCGGCCGTGTCCGCTCGCGAAGATCTGGTTGATGTCGACCAGCCCGTAGGGCACCTTCACGGGCTTGAACGCGTCGGGCACGTCGTACGGCTCGACCTCGGTGTAGTCCTGCTGGTAGATCACCCGCGTGTCGAACACGGCGTCGGTGTCGCCGTCGGCGGGCGTGTACCGCACGCGCGGCGAGGCCGGGTCGTTCTGCCACCAGTCGGCGAAGTCGGCGGTGGGGGTGCCGCTGAGAGCGGGAGCCGCCGCGTCGGCGAACACGTACACGCGCCAGCGGCCGTCGGCCTCGTGCGTGTGGCCGAGGTGGCGCCAGCGGTTGTCGGCGCGCCGGATGACCTCCGCCGACTTGAAGCGCTTGCCCACCGGGAAACCGGGCGCGAGATCCTGGTGCTCGGTGCCCAGCGTGATGAGGTTCTCGGTGTACTGCGTCATGAACCCCGCGGGGAACTCGATGGTCTTGACGTAGTACTTCTCGAGCGCCGCCGGGTCCTCCCACGAGTCGACCGGGCGGGCCATGATGCTCGACCACTCGCGGTCGAAGTCGATCAGATCCTGCGCCACGACCTTGCGCTCGGCGGCGTAGGTGTCGAGCAGCGCCTCCGGCGCGCGCCCCTCGAGCACGGCGGCGAGCTTCCATCCGAGGTTGAAGCCGTCCTGGATCGACACGTTCATGCCCTGCCCGGCCTTGGCCGAGTGGGTGTGGCAGGCGTCGCCCATGATGAATGCGTGCGGGTGGCGGGTGCCGATCTGGTCGGCGGGCACGTCGTCGAACCCGTCGGTGATGCGGTGCGCGACCTCGTACACCGACCACCAGGTCACGGCGCGCACGTCGAGCGTGTAGGGGTGCAGGATGCGGTTCGCCCGGGCGATCATGTCCTCGATCGGCGTCTGCCGCACCTTGCCGGCGTCGTGCTCATCCGTCTCGCCCAGGTCGACGTACATGCGCACGAGGTACTCGCCCTCGCGGGGGATGAGCAGGATGTTCCCGGCGTCGTGCGACTGGATCGAGCACTTCACCTGGATGTCGGGGAAATCGGTGTTGGCCATGACGTCCATGACGCCCCACGCGTGCAGCGCTGCGGCGCCCTGGAGGCGGTGCCCGAGAGCGGCACGCACGGTGCTGCGCGCGCCGTCGCCGCCCACGAGGTACTTGGCGCGCACGACGCGCTCCTCGCCCGCGCGCGGTCCGGCGCAGTAGCGGATGCGCGCCGACACGGCGTATTCGGCATCCGGGTCGATCTCGCACCCGAGGAACTCGACGCCGTAGTCGGGCACGACCCGGCCCGGTGCGCGCTGGGCGTCGCGCAGGAAGTAGTCGAGGATGCGCGACTGGTTCACGTAGATGTGCGGGAACTCGCTCATCCCGGTGGCGTCGTCGGGTGCGCGCGAGGCGCGCACGATGCGGCTGGGGTCGTCCTTGTCGGGCTTCCAGAAGCACATCTCGACGTTGCGGTACGCCTCGTCGATGACCTCGTTCGCGAAGCCGAACGCCTGGAACGTCTCGACCGAGCGGGCCTGGATGCCGTCGGCCTGGCCGACGGCGAGCCGGCCGTCACGCTTCTCGATGGCTCGCACGTTGATCGAGGGGAAGCGCGACAGCTGCGCCGTGACGACGGCCGCGGCGGGGCCGGTGCCGACGATCAGCACGTCCATCTCGTCGGGGATCTCGGCCGAGCGGTCGATGCCATGACCGGCCGCCGGCTTGATGCGCGGGTCGTCTGCCTGGTAGCCCCGGTGATGGATCTGCACCGTACTCCTCCTCGAATACGTGGCGCGCATGGCGTCGCTCTTGATTCCGTCTCTATAGTTGATACGCTGAGCCAACTATCGGAACAACGCTAGCGTGATCGCGCGCGTCCGGCAAGAAGGAGCAGGCATGGCCGAAGCGGGGTCGCAGACGCTGGCGCGAGGCCTCACGGCCCTTGCGCTCATCGGCGAGGCCGATTCGCCGCTCACGGTGCCGGAGCTCGCCGACGAGCTCGGCATCCATCGATCCATGGCCTACCGGCTCGTGCGCACGCTCGAACAGCTGGGCTTCGTCGCCCGCGCCGCCGACGGCGGGCTCGAGGTGGGGGCCCGTGTCGTGGCGCTGGCGCGCAACGTGGCCCGCGACCTGCGCTCCGCCGCGACGCCCGAGCTCGTGCGGCTCGCGAACGACCTCGGCATGACGGCCTTCCTCGTCACCTACGACGGCACCGAGGCCGTGACGCTCGCGAGCGTCGAGCCGCAGCGCGCCGACGCCACGGTGGCGCAGCGGCCGGGCAGCAGGCACCCCATCGATCGCGGGGCGCCGGGCCGCGTCATCCGCTCGCAGCTCGACCCGGTCGGCTTCCCGCCGGCCCGCTTCGAGACCAGCCACGACGAGGTCTTCGTCGGCCTCTCGTCGATCGCGGTGCCGGTGACGACCGCGTCGCACGCGCCGGCCGCGCTCGCGGTGGTCTACCTGACCCACGACCTCGACGCCCCGGCGCTCGCCGCGGCGCTCGAGCAGGCCGCTCGCCGCATCGAGCACGCCCTGCGCTGAGCGCGTCCCGACGGCGGGCGTGCACGCGAAAGAGCCGGCTGGAATCCTCGATCCAGCCGGCTCTTCCGGATGACGCTCAGGCGCCGATGACGCTCAGGCGCCGCGGATGACGTTCTCGTCGAGGTCGAACACGTCGAGCGCGATGTCCTGGAAGAAGGCCTTCTTCTCCGGCAGCGACAGCGGCAGCGCGTCCTGCATGCGCACCTCGTCGGGCTCGTAGTTGTACGGGTAGTCCATGGCGTACATGACGCGATCGTCGCCGAGCACCTTGCGGCTGAACAGGATCGGCTCCGGGGCGGGCATGCCGCTGGTGGTGATCCAGATGTTCTCGCGCACGTACTCGCTGATCGTGCGCTGCAGGGGCTTGATCGCGGGGTAGCGGCCGGCCTTGACCATGCCGCCGTGCATGTAGTCGAGGCGGTAGAGCCAGAACGGCAGCGCCTCGCCCATGTGACCCAGCACCATGCGCAGCTTGGGGAAGCGGTCGAACACGCCGGAGGTGATCATCTTCAGCGCGTGCATCGACGTCTCGACCTGGAAGCCGAACACCGACCCGTCCAGGCCCGCCTCGTACAGCGTGCCGATCATCGAGTCGTTCGGCGTGTTCGGGTGCAGGTACAGCGGCACGTCCAGCGCCTCGACGGCCTCGAGGATCGGCCAGAACTCCTGCTCGGAGAGGTAGCGGCCGCGGATGTGCGAGTTGACGATCAGGCCCTTCAGACCCAGCTCGTTGACGGCGCGCTCGAGCTCGGCCACGGCGGCGGGCACGTCCTCGAACGACACGGCGGCCAGGCCCGAGAAGCGCGTGGGGTGCTTCTTGATCGCCTCGGCCAGCTCGTCGTTGGCATTGCGGGCGATGCGGGTGCCGACATCCGCTCCGAACGCCTGCGTGCCGGGGGAGGTCAGAGCGAGGATCGCGTGGTCGACGCCGGCGGCGTCCATGTGCGCGATGCGCCGCTCGCCGCTGTCGACGAGGTGCTCGCGCACGAACCGGGCACGGTCCGAGTCGCTCGTGACGTAGTGGCCGATCAGGCTGTGGAAGCCCGTGCCGCCCTCGCCCGCCTCGATCATGCGGCGCCACTCGTCCATGAGCTCCTGCGTCGCCCACGCCTCCTCGGTGGCGATGCGCAGGTAGCCGTGCTGACCGCCGGTGGTCAACGGCGCCTGGGGGTCGAACTCTGTCATGCGTACTCCTTGATTGGTGAGGTGCGGGACGGGGGATCCCGCGGTCATCCGAACTGCTCTCGCAGGTACTGCCAGCGGCCCTCGATGCCCCCGCGCAGGCGGCGCAGATCGGCCAGCTCGTCGTCGGGGATCACGCGCGGTGCGAGCCCCGCGCGCAGGGCCTCGAGGTTGGCGACCGCCAGCTCCTCGACCATCACGGCGCCCACGACCGCCTCCTGCAGCGTCGGCGCGACCGACACGATCCCGTGCCCCTGCAGGTGGCAGAACGATGCGTCGCCGAGGGCGCGGGCGAGATCGCTGCCCAGCTCACGGTCCGCCACGAGGTGGGCGTGCGGCCACATCTCCACGCGCTCCACGTACGAGGCGGGGATGTGCAGGATCGGCAGGATCGGCGCATCCAGCACGCCGAGCATCGTCGCCGCCTTCTGGTGCGTGTGGACGACGGCGCCCACGTCGGGCCGCGCGCGGTAGATCTCGGTGTGGATGAAGACCTCCGAGGGCGGCGGATCCTGTCCTTCGAGCAGCTGGCCGTCGAGGTCGACGTGCACCATGTGCTCGGGGCCGAGCCGCGACGCGTCACGGATGGTGGGCGAGTGCTTCGGCTTGATGATCGCGCCGCCCTCGACCCGCAGGCTCGCGTGGCCGAGGTAGTCGATCAGGCCCAGGCCGCTGAGGATCCGTCCGGCCTCCGCGACGAGCGCGCGTCCTTCTTGGTGTGTGAGCATCAGCGACCCATCTCCATCTCCAGCGACATCGACGCCTTGACTTCCTCTTCGATCGACGACCAGATGCGGTCGACCAGGCGCCCGAACTCGGGCGTGCGCTTCACGCTCAGCGTGCGGGGGCGGGGCAGATCGATGTCGATCGTCTCCTTGACACGGCCCGGCCGGGACGTGAACACCACCACGCGGTCGGAGAGATAGACCGCCTCATCGATCTGGTGCGTGACGAACAGCACCGTGCGGCGGTGGCGGTCCCACGTCTCGAGCAGGAACTGCTGCATCATCTCGCGCGTCTGCCCGTCGAGCGCCGCATACGGCTCGTCCATGATCAGGATCTGCGGCTCGATCGCGTAGGCGCGGGCGAGGTTCGCGCGCTGGCGCATGCCGCCCGAGAGCTCGCTGGGGTAGCTGTGAGCGAACTTCGCCAGCCCCATGATGCCGAGCAGCTCCTGGGCGCGCGGCCGCGCCTCGCGCCGCTTCATGCCGCGCAGCTCGAGACCGAGCACGACGTTGTCGATGATGGTGCGCCAGGGGAAGAGGCGATCCTGCTGGAAGACGAAGCCGCGGTCCTGCCCCGGCTTGGTGATCTGCTGGCCGCCGATCTTCACGGTGCCCTCGGTCGGGGCGGTGAGGCCGTCGACGATGCGCAGCAGCGTGCTCTTGCCCGATCCGGACGCGCCGACGATGCTGACGAACTCGCCCTCTCGGATGTGCAGATCGATGCCGTCGAGCGCGACGACCGGGTCGGACGTGTCGGCGCGGAAGACCTTGCTGACCTTGTCGATCGCGATGTCGCCCGAGACGGAGGTGGTGGTCGCAGAGCTCATGTCATTCTCCGTTCTCCGAGCGGCGCCAGCGGAACAGCCGCCGCTCGAGGGCGATGAGGGTGTACGTGATGACGACGCCCGCGATGGCGAGCATCAGGATGCCCGCGAAGAGTCCGCGGCTGTCGAAGGTGTGCGCCGAGTTCAGGATCAGCAGGCCGACGCCGGCCTTGGCGCCGAACAGCTCCGAGACCACGACTCCCACGAGACCGTGCGCCGCCGCGAGCCGCAGTGCGGCGAACAGGTAGGGGAGCGCCATGGGCAGCTTCACCTTGAGGTAGCTCTGCACGTGCGAGGCGCCGAAGGCGCGGATCGTCTCGACGAGGTTCTCGTCGGTGTTGGCGAAGCCCGTGTATGTGTTGACGAGGATCGGGAAGATCATCACGAGCGTGCACACGGCCACCTTCGACTCGATGCCGAGCCCGAAGATCAGGATGAAGATCGGCGCGAGCGCAATGGTGGGCGTGGCGTTGAGCACGGACACCCACGGGTTCAGCACGTCGCGGATGGTCTTCGAGGAGGCCATGGCGATGCCGACCGATCCGCCGATGAGGATCGCGAAGGCGAGACCTCCGAGGTACGACTGGGCGGATGCGGCGATGTCGGTCGCGAGCTGGCCGCCGGCGGCGAACTCGAGGAACCGCGTCCAGATCGCCGACAGCGGCGGCAGGAACAGGGGGTTGGCCCAGAATCGACCGGCCAGCTCCCACAGGATCAGCACGACGACGATCGAGCCGACCCCGAGGACGGTGCTGCGCGCGGCGCCGAGGCCCTTGCGACGTGGTCGGATACGGGGCAATGCCTGGGTCAGGGTCATACCGGACTCCGTTTCGTGTCGGGGGCGACTCAGCCGCGCGCTTCGGCGGCGTAGCTGTCGTCGACGAGGCCGTCGATCGTCAGGTCCTCGGGGGCGAGGCCGGCCTTCTGCAGCCCGATCAGCACGCCCTCGGACGCCTCGGGGTGAACGCCGATCTGCGAGTTGAACGCCGACTTGTCGGTGCCGATGTGCAGATCGTCATAGGTGCGCTCCGCGATCTCGACCTCGGTGTCGGTGGCCTCGGCGAGGATCCGGATGGCCTCGTCGCGGTTGGCGGGGTCGGCGAGGAACTCGAGCGCGTCGCCGCGGGCCTTCAGGTACGCGACGAGCGCTTCGCGGTTGGCCTCGGCCCAGTCGGGGTTGACGATGACGCCCGCGAAGGCGAACGGGAAGCCGTCCTCGGCCAGGTCGGGCAGGTAGCCCAGCGAGGCGAAGCCGTTCTCCTCGGCCGTGTAGTTGATCGGAGGCAGCAGCGCCGACGCGTCGAGCGCGCCGCTCTCGAGGCCCGCGAACCGCGAGGCCGTGCCGCCGGCGGTGACGATCTCGACGTCCGCGGCGTCGATGCCCGCACGGTCGAGCAGCCCGTGGGTGACGACGGTCGTGGAGTCGGTGTGCGACGAGGTGCCGATGTTCTTGCCGACCAGGTCATCCAGGCTCGAGATGCCCTCGCGCACGCTCATGAAGAACGGCGGGTGGATGAGCGTGTCGGCGACGTCGAGCAGCTTCACGCCGCCGTTGCTCTTGACGGTGGCCTGGATCATGGGCGGCAGACCGCGCCCGATGTGCGCCTCTCCGGTGACCAGGAGCTGAGTGGCCCCCTCGGCGGTGTCCGTGGAAACGTTCTCGACGTGGACGCCGTGGTCCTCGAAGAAGCCCTGATCCTCGGCGACGTACACGTCCCAGTCGGTGACGAGCTTGGCGCCCGCCGTGTAGATGATCTCGAAGTCGCCCTCCGGCGACCCGGCGGACTGCTCGGAGGCGGCGCATCCGGCCAGGCCTCCGATCGTGAAGAGCGCTGCTGCGGCGGCGGCTGTGGCACGGAAGTAGGTGGTGCGCGACATGGCGTCCCTTTCGCGTCATTGCGGTAGGCGGATCGATGATTATCACTATCCGATAATCAGTTCTTGAGGTGCGCCATCACCGTGACAGCCCTGGGAGCCGATTGTCAAGCCGGGGTCAGATGTCGTACGCCGCCACGAGCGCCGCGATGCGATCCGCGTACCGCTTGAGCAGCTGCGGTGCGGCGGCGCGGGTCGCCTCGTCGAAGCGCACGTCGGGGCCCGCCACCGTGAGCACTATCGGACGGGTCGAGTCGGTGGTGGCGGGCACGCTGCAGGCCCAGACGCCCCGGTCGATCTCGCTCTCGCTGATGGCGTAGCCGCGTTCGGCGATGAGCGCGCACTCGGCCTCGAGCGCCGCGTCACCGTGCGACCGCAGCCATAGCCGACGGGTCTCGGCCGGCAGCATGGCGAGCGCCATCTTGCCCGACCCGCCGCGGCCCAGCGGCGTCACGCGGCCGCGCTGGAACGTGAAGCGCATGGCCTGGTCGGTCTCCTTGACCTCTACGCAGATGACGCCGTCGCCGGTGTAGCGCTTGAGCATGACCGTCTCGTCGAAGGCTGCGGACGCCTCGGCGATTAGCGGCCGGGCGAGGTCTGCCAGCGAGTTCGACAGGCGCGCGGCCTGAGCGAGCGGCAGCACCTTCATCGTGGGGCGGTACTGGCCGCCCCGCCCTTCTTCGAGCAGGCCCAGGTCCTTCAGCAGTGCCACGTGGCGGTACGCCGTGGGCAGGGGGATCTCGCCCAGCGCGGCGAGCTCGGCGACCGTGGCCGACGTGCGGTTCTCATCGAACGCGAACAGCAGCTGGAGCACCTTGCGGGCGCTGCTGGACCCCGGTGCGCGGCGCTCCTCGTCCGCGTTCGTGTCGCGACCGTCTCTGCCCATGCTATGTTCCTCTCGAAATCTGAAAGAACGTTATCACAGGGCGATAAACGTCCGCGATGACGCTCAAGTTCCCCCGACGAAGCGAGAACATTCATGACGAGCATCCAGCAGCTCCCCCGTACCCAGGTCGTCATCGCCGGTGCCGGCCCCGTCGGCCTGACGCTCGCCCTCAGTCTGGGGCAGGCGGGGATCGATGTGCGCCTTTTCGACAAGCGGCCGGGGTTCGGCAAGCTCCCGAAGATGGAGCGCTGCAACGCTCGCACCATGGAGAACTTCCGCCGGCTCGGCGTGGAGGGAGAGATCCGCGCCGCCGGTCTCGACACCGACATGCCGATGGACGTGTTCATCTGCCTGGAGGACGTCGCTCGCCCGCCGCTCGTCGTGCACAAGTACGACTCCGTGAACGAGCTCACCGCGCAGTACCGCGCGACGCGCGACGCCAGCACGGCGGCGGTGCCGTATCAGCTCATCTCGCAGTACACGCTGGAGCCGCTGCTGCGCGACATGGCTCTGCGTCATCCGAACGTCTCGATCGAGTTCGACCGAGAGGTGACCGACTTCCGACAGGACGACGCGGGTGCGACGGTCGCGCTGCGTGACGCGTCCGGCGTCGCGTACGAGATCGAGGCCGATTACCTCGTGGGCTGCGATGGCGGTTCGTCGACCGTGCGCGACAAGCTGGGCTTCCGGCTCGAGGGCGACTCGCTGCTCGAGATGCGCCAGGCGCTGTTCTACAGCGAGGACCTGCTCGACCGCATCCCGATCGGCAAGGGCCGGCACTACCACATCGCCGACGACAAGAACTCGTTCCTGATCGTGCAGGACGACAAGAAGCACTTCTCGCTGCACGCGACGGTCGCGAGCGACGACGAGATGGCGCCGCTGTTCGAGAAGATCATCGGCTTCCCGATCGAGTACGAGACCCTCTACGTCGGCGGCTGGCGCCAGCGCCTGATGCTGGCCGATCGCTATCGGGACGGACGCGTGTTCATCGCCGGCGATGCGGCGCACCTGGTCATCCCCACGGGCGGGCTCGGCATGAACACCGGCGCGGGCGACGCCGTCGACCTCGGCTGGAAGCTCGCCGCCGTGCTGAACGGATGGGGCGGCGACGCGCTGCTCGACTCGTACGAGGCGGAGCGCCGCCCGACCGGCCGTCGCAACATCGCGGCCTCACGGCGCGCCGCCATGGGGCGCCGCGCGTGGCGCGCCATGTGGCGCCCCGAGATCGCCGACGACACCGCGGCCGGCGAGAAGTCCCGCGCCGACCTCATCGAGGTGGCCGAGCGCGAGCAGCGGTGGAGCAACGATCTGTACGGCATCGAGCTCGGCTACCGCTACCAGGGGTCGCCGACGCTCGCCTACGACGTCACGCCGGAGTCGGCCGATCAGGAGGTCGTGTTCGAGTACGTGCCGTCGACCGAGGTGGGCGCGCGCCTGCCCAACGTGTGGCTGCGCGACGGCCGTGCGCTGCAGGACGAGATCGGCTGGGAGTACGCGCTGATCGACACCACGGGGCGCGCGGTCGATGCCGCCGGCCTCGCAGAGGCGTTCGCGGGGATCGGCGCGCCGTTCCGCGTGATCCAGCCCGACAGCGACGACGCCGTCGCCGTCTACGGCGAGGGTCTGCTGCTGGTGCGCCCCGACCTGCACATCGCGTGGCGCGGCACCGAGGCGCCGGATGACGCCGCCGCGGTCGCGCGCCTCGTCACCGGCAACGCCTGAGCCGCGGAGGGGCGGGCGGGGCATCCCGCGGGGTCACTCCGGCTCGGTGAGCAGTCGCAGCGTACGTGCGAGGGCGTCCTGGTCGGCTCTGCCGAGGCGCCGCAGCGCGTCGGCCTCGCGTCGCACGAGGGCGGTCATCGCCGCATCGGCCAGCGTCGCCCCCTCGGCGCGCAGGCGCACGAGCACGCCCCGCCCATCGCGGGGGTTCGGCAGGCGCTCGACCAGGCCGCGGGCGACGAGGTTGTCGATGCGGTGGGTCACGGCGGCGCTGCTGATCATGGTCGCCGACACGAGCTGCATCGGCGTGAGCTCGTGCGGCGGCTCCTCACGGCGCAGCGCCGCGAGCACATCGAACTCCCATGCCGCGAGCCCCGCCTCCCGGAACGCCTCTGCCCGCAGCCGCGACAGGCGGTTGGCCGCGCGGCGCAGCCGTGACATCACGTCGAGGGGAGTGAGATCCACGTCCGGGAGGCGCCGCGACCACGCGTCGATCAGCAGATCGACCTCGTCGTCGCGCGCGTCGGAGGGCATGGCACGAGCGTATCGGCGGACGGCTTGAGAGGATCGCCTCATGGTGACCTCCCGCGCGCTTCCGTTCGACGTCCGCATCCCCATCCTGAACGCGCCGATGGGCGGTGTGGCGGGCGGCGCGCTTGCGGCCGCGGTCTCAGGCGCCGGGGGCCTCGGCATGATCGGCATGGGCAGCTCGGGCAGCGTCGCCTCGCTGCAGCGACAGCTGCCCCTCGTGCCGAACGGCGTGCGGGTGGGGATCGGCCTGGTCGACTGGGTGGTGCGGCGCGAGCCGGGACTGCTCGACCTGGCGCTCGACGCGAAGCCGGTGCTGCTGTCGGTGAGCTTCGGAGACGACTTCGGGTGGATCGCCCGCGCGCATGAGCGCGGCGTCCTGACGGCGGCGCAGATCTTCGATGCGGAGGGCGCCGCGCGCGCGCACGCCGCCGGCGCCGACGTGATCGTGGCGCGCGGGCGAGAGGCCGGCGGGCACGGTCGCCATCTGGTCGATCGAGACGAGCTGCTCGACGCGGTGCTCGCTGCGACCGCCCGCCCGGTGCTTGCCGCCGGCGCGATCGCGACCGCCGCCGACGTGCGGCGCGTGCGGGAGCGCGGCGCCAGCGGCGCCTGGGTGGGCACGGCGTTCACCGCGTGCCGCGAGGCGCTGTCGTCACCCGCGCAGCGCCGTGCGCTGATCGAAGCGGGCCCGGAGGACACCGTGCTGACCTCGGTGTTCGACCGGGCGGCAGGCTACGCCTGGCCGGCCGACATCCCGGAGCGCGTGCTGGCGAACGACTTCACCCGCCGGTGGTCGGAGGAGTTCGACAGCGAGGTCGCCGGCCGGGAGCTCGCGGCGGCGAACGCGGCCGACGACCCCCGGGGCATGTCGATCAACGCGGGGCTCGGTGTCGGCGAGCTGCGCGAGGAGCGCAGCGCCGCCGAGGTGCTCGCCGCCCTGGCCGGGGAGTGATCGGTGAGACGAGCGAGCGCGGGTGCGTCGCTGGCCATCGGGCTGTTCGCCGTCGTCGTGTCCCTCGCCCTCGGTCTCGCGGGCTGGTGGGGCAGCTGGTGGATCCTGACGGGCTGTCTCGGTGCCGGCGTCTTCGCGAGCGGCCTGAACGAGTACATGCGGGGGCGCTCGGGCCGCTGACGTCTCGCGTGCGCCCGGAGAGGAGAGACGCCGCGTCTGGGCGTCGGTTCGCGTGCATGCGCCGACCTCCGAGACGACCCGTGCCGGAACGCGGTGATGAGGTGGTGGACGGCTGTTCGCGGTTCTCTGAGATCCGCGTGATTCCGCGGGCGTTTCGAGGGCCGATTCGCGTCGATCCTCTCGCGTCCCTGCGGAAATCCTCCCGGGATCCCCTGAGCGCAGACGAACAGTATCCACGCCCGCGGTTGCGGGCGCTCCGTCTACGAGGTGGCTGCTCACGCGGCGACCTCGTTCCGGTGGGTTCCTGCTTCATCCGAGACTGCTCCGGCGAGCCGGAGTCTGATGTCTCGTCCACAGGCGTTTAGCCTCTCCGCCTTTCCTGGGGCGAGGGCACGAACCATGAGGTTCGTGGCTGCGTTGTAGTCGCGGTCCAGCGTGGCTCCGCATGTGCACGTCCACTCGCGCACGTCCGGCGTGGTGGGACCTGACTTGGTCTCGCAGATCGCGCAGGTGCGCGTCGAGGCGAAGAACCTGTCGGCGCGCACCACGGTGCGACCGTGTAGGGCGGCGTGGGTCTCGAGCTCGCGGACGAGCAGGCCCCAGCCGGCATCGTGAATGGACTTGGCGTACCTGCTGCGGACCATGCCCGTGATGTTCAGTGTCTCCAGGGCGATCGTTTGGTTCTCACGGATCAGCCTGGCGACGAGTTGGCGGGCGAAGTCGCGTCGCAGGTTCGCGGTGCGGGAGTGGATGCGGGCAACGTGGGTGCGCAGCTTCTCCCGGTTCTTGCTCCCGCGCCGGGCGCGGGCAAGCTTCTTCTGGGCGCGACCGAGCTTGCGCTCGGCCGTGCGGTAGTACTTCGGGGCGGCGACCTTCTCGCGCGTGCCGTCGCTGTAGGCCACGGTGACGAGGTCCTTCAAACCAAGGTCGATGCCAGCCGCCCTGTCGGGGTGCGCAGGGGGCGCCGGCTCCGAGACGGGCACGGTTACGACGAACGATGCCCACCACGTGCCGTCAGCCTCTTTGATGACGGTGACGCTGGACGGGCTTGAAGGGAGTGGGCGGTCCCAGTTCACCGACACCAAGCCGACCTTGGCGAGGTATAGGCGGCCGCCGCCGCGTTGGGTGTTCTGCCATCCGCCGCGGATGCTGAACCCCGCCTCGTAGAACCGGGCTGCTTGCCGGGCGTGCCGCCGCTTGAAGCGGGGGTGCCCCATCTTCGCCCCCTTGCGCGTGCCGGCATGGCTGGCGAAGAAGTTCTCGTAGGCCTGTGCGGCATCCCGAAGCGCGCCCCGAAGCGCGATGGTTGGGAGCTCCTTGAGCCAGGCCGTATCGGGATTTGCGCGCCCTTGCGTGATGAGCAGTTTGGAGGCCTCCGACTCAGAAGGGTGCGGGCTGCCCGATGCATACGCCTCGCGAGCGGCAGCGATGTAGGCGTTGTGCACGTGGCGGCAGCCGCCGAAGATTCGGTTCAGCGCCTGCTCTGCGGCGGGGCCAGCCTCAACCCGGTATCGGTAGCGCCGGATCACCGTTGGTCCATCGACAAGGGGACCGCGCCGCGCGGCCCGTCGAGCCTGCGAGCGGGCAGACCACGCGCTGCTGCACGGTTGGCAGCGGCACTTCCAATAGCGGTAACCGCCGACGGTGCCGTGCCTGTCATCAGGCACGGTGCGGTTGGCGGGCTTGCGGGGCGGACGGTACGCACGGTCGGCCGCGGTGCACCGATCGCATCGGCAACCCCAGTACGTGTAGCCCGTTCGGGTGCCGTGCTTACCCGATGGCATGTGGGCATGGCGCTGGGCTGCAGCCGACCTTCTGTCCTTCATAAAACACACATGCACGGCATCGGGGAGACATTGGCCGTTTGGGCAGTTGTCGTGAAGAGGCGATCCGTAGTCATCGCTCTCGCCGCGCCGGTACTGCGCGCTGGCAAGTAGGGCAGCCGATACAGTCAGCGCATGACACTTAGGGCGTGGTCTGCTGGCGTCGTCGGGCGAGCCGTGCACGTTTCGGATCTGATCGACCTCGCGACGATTGAGTCCGACGATCCGCACGCCCTCCTTACGGCAATTTACGAGTGGAAGTACCAGCACGCATCGACCGCGGCAAAAGCGACAGCGGGCGCGGGGTCGGCGGCCATCCTGGCGACAGTGTTGCCCATCCTCCAGACACAGCCGATCGAGAACACGAACTGGCCATGGCTGGTCATTGCGTGGGTGGCCGCCGGCGTTCTGGTTCTTGCTGGCGGTGTCCTATTCGGGATTGCTCGGCGCTTGCATGCCGAGTTTGTAGCTGCGCAGGCACTCCTCTCGGAATTAGTTGAAGTGCGCACGTTTATTCGCCGCTATCGGGCTGAGGGCCAGTCGTGAGCGACATACTGATTGCCGCAC
Organism: Microbacterium sp. NPDC096154; assembly: GCF_040302945.1. Taxonomy (NCBI): domain Bacteria; kingdom Bacillati; phylum Actinomycetota; class Actinomycetes; order Micrococcales; family Microbacteriaceae; genus Microbacterium; species Microbacterium sp. NPDC096154. The sequence continues at coordinate 187,692 of NZ_JBEOSM010000005.1, read as the reverse complement.
TTTCGAGCGTCCTGGCGCTCTCCACCCTCGTCACCGCCGGTGTGTCGCGGGCGGCTTCGGCCGTCGAATCGAGGGAGCAGCTGCGCCGGTTGAAGCGAGTCCGCGTCCAGGACCAGCTGTCCAACCCGACGCTCGCGCAACTCGGGGAGACACTGGTTGGCGGGCTAGGGAAGACTCCCTTGCCGAGCTATGTGCGGGACCCGCAGATGCGTGACGAGTTTCGCCGGACCTTCAACGCCATCCGCGCGTACGTCGGCACAGAGGCCGTACCGATTGACTCTGCGCGCACGTCGCAGAGCCCCGGGGAGCCTCAAGACACAGGTTCGGACAGTGAGTCGGTCGTGCGCGTCTTGGACGGGTTGCATACCGCCGACGGCACGGCTGCGGTCCATGCTCTCGCGGGCGGGGAGACCTGGAATGCGCTGGCGAGGATGCGTCGAGCGCTTGAGATGGCGCTCGCGTCCCGTCTCAGCGAGGCGGGAATCGTCCTCGGCCGCGGCGGCGCGGGCAGCATGTTGTCACTGGCGACGCGGATCGGGCTGCTGCCAGCCGGCAGTCAAGGGCCGCTTCGGCATGCGCTACAGGTGGCGAACTCGGCTATTCATGGCGAGGAGGCGCGTCCAGATGCCGCACTTGAAGCAATTCTCACGATCGACCGCGCTCTCCATGAACTAACCGGGATGCCATGAGGCGCAGGCGAGCTTGGGGCGAGGAGTAGGGCTCGTAGCGGAGCTGGCCGGAGCTCGCCCGTAACGCCGGGCTAGCTTGCAACGCGGAACGGCATTTCACTCCACACGCGACCATCGAGTTCGCGGCCGCCGGCCTTGGGTGTGCGCCCGCCCCACTGCTTGTGAAAGAACGGCACATCGTGTGCCGCGCAATTGTCACGAATCTCGCGAACCCACGCAGGGTCTAGCGGCCGGGCCTTGGGCCCAGACTCGCCGCCCGTGATCACCCAGTGGATGCCCTCCAGGTCCAAGGATGACAGTGGGCCCAATAGTGGTTCGCATGAGAGGAAACGCACGGCCGCTGGCACTGAGCGCAGGTCAGCCACCCGGTAGAGATGATCCTCATTCTCGATGCTGACCCCCATCCACAGGTTCTCCGGCCAGTCGAGCTTCGCGGCGATCCGGGGCAGCCGGGACGAGCGCTTCGTCAGCACCTGATAGGTGTGTTGGGGCGTGTTGGCTATGACCTCGAACACCCGCTTCACGAAGTCGAGCGGCACGCGGGCGTGGAAGAGGTCACTCATCGAGTTAACGAACACGGTTCTGTGACCACTCCAACGGTACGGCTGCGCTAGGGCCGGCTCATGGAGCGTGAGGCCAAAACCTGGGCCCGAGGTTCGAGGGTCGCCATCCGCCTGGTACTTGTCAGCCCCCATGGCCTTCAGCCGTTTGGCAAGCGTGAGCGCGTAGCAGTTGTCGCAACCCGGGGACACGCGGTCGCAGCCCGTCGTCGGGTTCCAGGTCGCCTCGGTCCACTCAATACCGGTCTTTTCTGCCATGTTCCACCTCTTTACGCGTTTCACATAACGTACAGCGTGATACGTGATTCACGTAGCATTGGAGCATGACCGGTGTGGACAGGCTGCGTGAGGTTTCCCGCGCGGCGTTTGGGCAGATGCACCGCCTGGAGCTAATGCTGGCAATCCTCGCTGTCGAGGACGGCATCGTCACTCTGACCGAGGTGCACCGCTCGATGAGCGGCGTTGCCATGAGCAGCTTGCAGAAACCTTTCGAGGCCTTGATTGAGTGCGGGCTGCTGACACGGCTCCCGAACGGAGACTCGCGTAGCCGCTTCTACGTACGCAACGACAGTGCCGCCTGGTCCTGGGCGGTAGAGCTGTCCGAGGCTGCTGGGGTCCCGGCTCTCTTAGCCTGCCGCGATGCTCCTATTTCGCAGATGCGAAGCTGACTCGTGTTCCCGGAGGGAACGTTCCCGTCCGCCTCTGGTTGTCGGAACTGATCAGACCTTCTTGCTGGAGCTTCTTCAACGGCCCCTTGTATTGAGAGTCCGTGTAGGGGGTGTGTTCGGCCACGAAGTCGCTGATCTGCTCGACAGTAACGGTGTTGCCTGCGAAGTGCTGACGGAGCGTATCGCCAAGAGGCTGGAGGTTCGGGTTCTCCTCGAAGAGGACGTTTTGCCCGGCAGCCTTGTCGGAGAACCGATAGTCCCCGAGCGGGGCGATCTTCCACATCGCCGCCTTCATCTTCTTCAGGCCGGTGAGGTGGCGGGTGCAGAAGAAGAGATAGTGCCCGGTGTGTCCGGTCGCGTTGACCATCTCGAAGCTGCGCACGTAGCGGAAGCCCGCGCGGTCTCGAAGCTGCCTGGCATACAAGTCGTGGAAGAATCTCACGCGGTCGGGGTCTCCCGCGGGGGGAGCCTGCCGGTACTCGTCTGTCCCGAAAAGGGAGTCGAGGTGGTGGTCGACATTCCCCGCCGTAGCGAACCGGTTGACACCGTTCTGATGGAAGTAGATGAAGAGTTCGCTTCGATCGCTGGCCAACAGCTTCCTGATCAGGTCGATCGGGACGCCGGAGATCCCAAAGGGATCCAGGAAAGCGAAGGTCGGAGCCATCCGCGCTCCGTTGAGCTGCTCAATGATGTGTTGCGCCATCTCAGCGAAGGGTCGGTTCGACAGCTCCACCCGCACGTTTCCGGGCAGGGGATCTCCCGTTGTCCCCAACTGGGTCACCACGTCGGTGAGCCGCGTGAAACGCTCTTGGTCTTCCTCATTGAAGACGAACACGAACTCCGTTCCGGTCAGTCGATCGAGGTATCGATGGTCCAAAAGAGTGCGAACGGCAATCGCGGGAGAGCCGGGCTCGCCGTTTGCGTAGACGCCGGGGCCCGCAAAACCATCGATGATGACGACACGTCCGGTCGAACTGCCGAGGATTGCGAACCAAGCGCCGAGGTAGTGGCGAAGCAGGTCGTGCTTTGCAGCTGTATGTGACGAGAGTTCCCAGACGGTCGGCTGGTTGTCGGTTCGCGTCATTACGTGCCCTTCTCGTTTGTAGGCCGATCGTCGCACGGAGCGACGGGCCAACAGGAGAAATTGCATATCGGGCGGACGCGTGTCGCTCCGGTGAGTGGCAGAACGTGACCACACCGACTCTCGCGCAGGTGAGATCCCTTGGCCCCTCTGGCCTGATCCTGAGACGAGCGCTCGATAGAGTCGCTTCGTGACAATGCTGAGCACCGCCGAACACGTCATTGCTGGTCCGGATCCTCTTGCTGTGGCGGCCCTCGTGGTGTCAGTGCTCGCCTTGCTGGCCACGGGCATTAATTCCCTGGTCAACTGGCGCAATCGGGCCGACGCTAACAGGCACGACTTCGTGCTCGTCGGGGCTATGGAGCGAGTGCCGTGGTCGACGGAGCCGCCCTTCGAGTTGACGAGAGTCTGGAAGCTCTTCAGCGCCAGCGGTCGCACGATTACCAACCCGCAGATCGAGGTGACCGGTGACGAGCCGTGGCCAACGATGCACTTCGTAGGCTCGGGGATCCTCGCTCCGAATGCAATGCTCCAGGTTGTCCCCGTCGGCGATTATCCTGCCCCGGATCCGGTCTTCTGGCGGGACCGCGCGGTCACTGTCAAGTGGCAAGGTAGCGGCGGCAGGACGCGTGAGGCAAGGGCCTCGATCTCGTATTCGTACATCTGACTGGTAGCGGTGATCCGCCACGGCGTCAGCGCAGGGCGTCTTCGTATGCTGCCAGCCACACCCCGCACGTCACCCTGCGGACGTGAGCGGCGAATGCGATGTTGCCGAACCACAAGCTTCCTAGGACCGCGAGAACGCCGAACGCCCATGTGGCTGCGGACCCGAGGACGGACACCGCGCCCATCGAACTGGCGAGCATGGTCAGCGCGGCCAGCGCAATGGCGAAGACAGCGGCTGGTGTCTCAGCACCGTTCATGCTGTGAGTGCGGAGCACCCCGAGCACCGCGAGGCGGACGTCCGGCTGGTCGCGAGTGCCCTCGACGAACGCATTCACCCGCTTGACGTCTAGCACCTCGGCGGAATCCCTCGGGATGTATGCCCGCGCGTTCTGCGGGACACGGTCAGTGACATACGGAACCGCGGAGGACGTGAAGGGGGCGCGGAGTTTCGACACGGCTACATGATGCCGACCGCCGCCGACATCGCCGGCTGCACAGCGCTCGGTCACGTGTGCAGTCGGTGCACCCGTGCCGCTGGCTGTCTCTCTAGAGTCCCGCGCAGGAGGACAGAGCATGACCGTGATCGAGCAATCGGCGAGCGCGCCCAGGCTGCGGCGGCTCGCGGCGCCCGAAGTTCTCTACGACGTCCACTGGAACCCCTGCGGGCACGCACGCCTGCCGTGGGCGGATGCGGAGGCGCAGCTTGCACGTGTGGGCGGCGTCGGCGGCGGCGCGGGCATCGGCGGCGCGGAATGGGTGCGAGTGGTCAGCCGCGCCGGATTCCAGCGCTGGGTTCAGGTGCTCGGAGACGCGGTGGTGGGCATCGTCGTGGAGGTAGGCGACGAGAAGCACGGACGTGCCTACCGGGTCGGCCGGCGTCATGGCGATGCCACGCCGCAGCCGATGCCGTCTCCGTACTCCTGGTGGGCGGTCCCGACGCCTAAGGCCAGCGAGCTGTGGACGGTGTCGGAGGCGCAGGCCATTGCGCGCTCATGGATACTACAGCGCACGCTACCGCCCGGTTGCTGGGCGAGCAGGATCACCGACCTTCAGGGCCGTAAGGGGGGATAGCGCCGCACGCCTGCAGGTCCTCGTTGTGCCTACGCCTGGTCGGGCTGTCTGCGGGGCAAGGCGCTTTCGGGTCCGGTGAGGATCCGCTCGATCGCGGTCTTGCGGCGGTCGCTCAGCTGATCTGGCTTCGTTCCGCTGACCAGCGCGAACCAGGCGGTGTCCTGAATGCCGCATTCATCGCAGGTCCGGGGAGACACGGTGCCCCACGTGCCCATGATCGGCGGCATGTCACAGCCGGCTTGATATGCGGCTTCCGCCGTCAGCTCCGCGGTCTTGTCGCACACCTCGCAGGTGTACACGTAGGTGACCACGGGCTCGTCGCCTCGATCTCCGGGATCGTCCGTGCCGGAGATCCAAGCAGCCGCGCTGTGTTTCCTCGAGCTGACTCGGCCGCCGTCTGCTCCTCGTGCGCAGGAGGTGCGACTTGGAGCTTCGTCTGGCCGCAGACTGCGGTCCTCGAGGTGCGGCTGGGCGTAGCACCGGAGACCGCCGAACTTCGACTTGCACTGCAGGACCCCGTAGGTCGGGTCGATCAGGGCGAGCTTCTTGTCTAGCCCCGCGACTAGGGAGAACCAGCCCAGGTGCACGTCGGTCCACTTGCCCACGTTTTCGGAATGCGGTCCAGGATCGCTTCGATCTCGGGTGGGAATGTGCCGGTCTCGTCGCTCACCGCTTCAGCATCGTTCAAGGCGAGTGACCGCCATAGGATGCCGCCATGAGGGCTACGGAACCGACTCCTCGCCGCCGCAGGCGCAGCGATCGTGCTCGGTACATCGCGGCCGAGATCCGCGTCGAGGCGGATAGGAAGCTTGGCGATCCGACGCCGGACTGGATCCGCAAGCTCGCCGAGGACGGCCGGAAGCGCTTCGGCGCCTGACGCGGATCCGAGGGGCGCGCTAGGGCGTCAGCTGCGAATCCCTATCGGCCCTTCAGCAACGAGCGCGCGGATCCAGTCGGGCATGTCGTCGCGGAGCGCCAGCCTGGCGCGGACTACCACCCAAGCGGCAGCGCGCCGCTCGCGCTGAGTCGGACGCTCACGCCCCTACCGGGCCTTGAACTCTTCCGGGTCCATGCCGCCGCCTCAGTCCCAGGATGAAGCAGGCTGCCCCGGTCCTCAATCGCGATTTTCACTGGATCGCCCCGCTCCGTATCCGGCGGTCAGCACTGCGACCAGTCGGTCGGCTTTTTCTCGCGCCAGGCGCCCCGACCGCATGGCCCGGAGCTGACGGCCCAGCCAGATGGCAAGCGACCGTTCGGCGGCATCGTGGCTGCGTACGCGGGGAGCTCGGCGGTTCAAGCGCATGTATTCGGCGAGGGCATCGGCGCGCGCATGCCAGTCCCCGTGCCTCGGGCACCACCTCCAGCCGGGAAGCTGCTCCAGCATCTGCACCTGAAACGCGCAGAGCGAGTCCGCGCGGCGCTGATTCTTCAGCCAAGCGACAGTCGCGGATGGCAGCGCCTGATCGCGCACGAGCGCGTCGCGGGCGATCTCGAACTGCCGCAGCCACCGCGTCTCCCGTCGCAGCTGGTGCCCACGATCGGCCACGTATGCGAGGTAAAAGCGGAGTGAGGTGCGCTCGTCATCTGTGAGCGTGCGTGGGGAGCGCAGCAGCAGAGCGGCGAAGGAGCCTGCAGGGTCGCGGTACATGCCAAGCACATGCACGGCGCCGACTCGTGCGCACCTGGTGCAGTTCCGAGCCCCAATCCGTCCCTACCCTCCAGGGCATGGGCGAAGCTGAAGCTGCCGGATTCGAGCCGGTCGAGGTGACCATTCACGTCGAGGCGACCGTGGCGGTGTGGAGCGAGACGGCGCTGTTCTTCATGGCCGCCGCATCCAACATGGATCCGCGTATTTCCGGTGTCTCGCTGGACGAGCGGCTCGAGGACATGTCGGACAGCAGGTGGACGCCGCTGCTGGAGCTGATCGCCGCCGAACGGCTCGTGGAAGCCCTGCCAGGCGTGGAGTTCAAGGGCTCCACGTGCTGGGTCGACGCGCCTGCCTGGGATGAAGACTGACAGCTCCCGCGCCAGCGGCGCGGACTCGGCTGATTACGTGCCGAGGCTGGATCCGGCGGTGTGGGCCGACATCGAATCGTTCGTCGTGGCCAGCGTGGATGCCGTCGAGCCGCTTGTGGCGTACTCCCGCGAGACCTTGCTGACGGCGCTTGCTCACCACGTGGGGTGGGTCAGGATGCATCTCGGGCCGACGCTGGATGCCTCGCACGTGTACTCGCGGATCATGATCGGCGCGTCGGTGGCGGCGATGAAGCCGGCGACGGCGTCGACCATGGGCAGGCGCCGCTCGATCCTGCTGCGCGTGAGCGAGGCGCTCGGGATCGTCGATCGGCCCTCAACGCTGCCGCAGCTCGCCGCGTCCAGTGGAACGACGCCGTACTCGGAGGTCGAGCGCGCACGTCTTCGCACATGGGCGCATCTGCAGGGGAAGGCGGAGACCCGGGCGTCGTTGCGGGCGCTGCTGGCTCTCGGGTTCGGTGCGGGCTTGCTCACCCGAGAGCTGTGCGAGGTGCGGGCGTGCGATGTCGCCGTGGAAGGCTGTGCGGTCCGCGTGCTGGGGGAGCGAGCCCGCATCGTCCCCGTCGCCGCCGTGTGGCGGAAGGAGCTCGCGGAGCTAGCAGCGGGCGCCCCCGACGCGGAGGACAGCCTATTCCGCCGAGGCGTGGCGTACACAAAGAACACGGTCGTTGATCTCGTACGCCGAGCCCAGGGCGGTTCCACGGTGACGACGCAGCGCATGCGCGCCTCGTGGATCGTCGACCGGCTGGTCGAGGGCACGCCCATGCAGGAACTCGTGACAGCTGCGGGAGTGCGCTCCTTGGACGCGTTCGTCCGCTACGAGCAGTATCTGCCCCGCCCGGCGGAGATCCGTTTTGAGCAGGCCCGCGCCTAGCCAGCCCGCCCGGACGAGCCCGACGTCGGTGTCCGTCCGGGACGCTGGATGCTCGACCGCGTGGCCTCGTTGCGTTGATCGATCTGGCTGGTCGTGTGCGCCAGCTGCCCGGTCAGATATCGCTTCACGAACTCCAGCCCCAGCAGACTGTCGCCCGGGGACACGGCGCCGAGAGCCTGGGACACCCCGATCCAACTGGCTTCGCTCGCTTCGAGGAGCAGGAACATGTCATCCAGCGACATCCGCGCGTGCCCGGTCAGGGCGCGAGACAGGCGTTCTCGCCGCCACCCGATCCGATCGGCCAGCTCAGACTTCGCCGTGCCGGCAACCTTCAGCCGTTCCTGCACAGCGCGGGACACCTCCCACTGGAGCTGAGCAGCCCGCCATCTCGCACGCATCCGTCGGTCGGCGACCACATCGTCCAAACCGATCCGAGGCAACGACCCCTTGCCAAACAGCGCAGGGTCGGGGAACAGCTCTCGGGGCGCATCGCGTGACTCACGCATGTGCTCAGTTTCACCTGGATTGCGCGAAGACCGCACGGACATCCACCAGTTTGCCCCTGTTCGTGTCGCCCCGTATCAATTCCGTGGGCACCCGAAGACATCCCGCGCATGTGCGGGCCATGAGTCACGAGATCAACTCCTTCCGCCCCGTCGCCACGCCCGAGTGGGACGCCGTCGCGGACTTCGTCAAGTCCCATGTCCACCGATATGCGGGCGAACGCAAGCCGGCCGCCGTGCGTCAGGCGATGAGCGTCCTCGCCGCCTACGCCGCGTGGATCCATCGCACACACGCCGCATCCCTCACCGAGCAGGCTTTCGCCCCGCAGCTGATCGACTACTACGCCTTCACCGTGCGGACGAAGAGCACCGTGCAGAGCACCGCTGCTCGCGAACGCAAGCTGCTGCGCACGATCGCAGGCCTTCACACGGGTGTGGAGCAGGGTAGAGCGACCACCTCAGCGCAGCCGGTGGCGCCCTACTCGTCGGCCGAGATCGCTCGATTCCGCACGTGGGCGGACCTTCAGCCGACCCGCTACCGCGCCGGATGCATCGCGATCGTGGCGCTCGGCGCCGCCTGCGGTCTGACCCGCGCGGAGATGAGCGAAGCACGCGGTGAGGACATCATCGACGACGCTGACGGGCTGCCCAGCATGCGCGTGCGCGTCGGACGTCTCCGCGTCGTGCCGGCAATGCTCGGCTGGGAGGCGGACTTCGCACTCCTGGCCGCGGCGGGCGACAAGCGGCTCCTGCCCGTCGCCTACGACCAGGTCTACGCACACTACGACGACGTGCAGGGACAGGAGCGTCCCAGCCCGCAGCGGTTGCGTGCGACGTGGATGGTCAACCAGCTCAACGCGCGCGTCCAGGTCCCGGTGCTCCTCGCGGCCGCCGGCCTCACATCCGCAGATTCGTTGCGGAGGTTCCTGCCATTCGTGGAGCCGCCGGCAGCAGCTGAACAGCTCCGGATGCTGCGGGGCGCGGGCGCGAAGCAGGTGCAGGCATGAGCGCCGACGCGCTGTTCGAGTGGACGCCCGCCGACGCGAGTCCCCGCGAGAAGGTGGACCGCCAGGATTACCGCCGCGAGAACGTCTCTGACGCACGTCTGGATCGCGCGATCCGCCTCGTCGCCCGTGCCGGCCTGCGCAACATCTTCGACGAGTGGATCGCCGACTACCGCAACACCGTCCTCAAGAGCGCGCCAGGGGGCCGCCCCGCTGCGCTCCATGCCGCCACCGTGTTCACCCTGTTCCTCGTCCTCGCAATGGAGGGACGGCCGTTGCACCTGAACCAGGTCGCCAGCATCATCTACTCCGGACTCAGCGAACCGCAGCAGCAAAAGCTCGGCCTCCGAGTGGCGCGTCGCGTGTCCGCGGACCAGTGGTACGACCGCACTCGACGGGCATGGGAAGGACTGCGTGCAGCGATCGACCCCTTCCCGCAAACCGGAGGCCACCGCCCCACCGTGGCTGAGCGTGCCGCGGCCGAGGCAGTCCGGGATGCGGACCCGCACACGCCCGTCCGTGCGGAGCGGCTTCACCAGCTCGCCAACATGATCATCGAAGCCACGCTCCACGAACTGCCCGCACAGTACCGCCCGGGCAGCTACACGGCCGTGTACGACGCGACGCCGGTGCCCGTATTCGGACGAGGGGTCGCACGAGAACGCAAGGAAAAGCTCCGCCCACACGAGAAGCTCTCAAGCGAGCCCGACGCAGGCTTCTACGCCCGGACCACGGAGAGCCACGCCGACGACCCCAGCCTCCCGCTGTCGAAGGTGAAGTACGCGTACGAGCTAGACCTGCTGGTCGGTATCCACCCTGATCCCGACAAGACAGCGGAAACGCCCGTTCTGGCGCTCGGTGTCGCACAACACCGTCCCGGAGCGGACACCGGCCCTTGGGCGCGCAAGGTGCTCGAGAACGTGCTCAGTCGCGGACACATCATCGAGGAGTACGTCGCTGACCGGCTCTACCTCCCGGGGGCGACGGTCGAGAACCTGCAGGGATACCTGTTCGACAAAGGGATCCGTGTGGTCATGGATTACAAGTCAGACCAGTTCGGGGTCCAGGCGCAGCACAAGGGCATGATCCAAGTCGATGGTCGCTGGTACTCGCCTTCGCTTCCCGAAGAGCTCCGCAACCTCGGTAAGGACTGGTACAAGGCGAAACGCGCCTGGGAAGCGGCGATCAAGCGAGGACAGGTCCTGCCGAAGCCCGACTTCACGGAGCGTTTCGAGGTGCGAGCCATGTACGAGTTCCGGCCTAAAGAGAAGACAGACGCGAAGGGCAACACGCCGATGATGTGTCCCGCCGTCGGTCCCGGCGCCACCCTCACGTGCCCGCTCAAGGCGTTCATGCCCGCCAACGTGAACCTGTTTCCCGTGCTTTCGCCGCCTGAACACCCCGGACCGGCATGCACCAACAAGTCAAGCATCAGCGTCCCCCGCGACGCCGACAACGGCAAATGGCTCAAGTACCGGCAGGACTACGCCTACGGAACCGCCGAATGGCAGAAGCACTACAACCGCCGCAACGTCGTAGAGTCCTTCAATCAGCACCTCAAGAGCGGGGCGCACATCGGCCTCGACATCCCAGCCCGCCGGCGGATGCAAGGCGCCGCATCGAAGTTCCTGCTCACGACCTTCGCAGTCGCCGCAGGCAACCTGATCAAGATCGACAACTTCCTAGCCGAGCGTGAGACGCAGAGCCTCGACGCGCTCCTGACCGGCACCGACGCCATCCCGCGTCGCAGTGCCAGTCGCAAATCCAACCGGCGGGAACAGCTCGAGCACCGCCGTCGCGGCGTCGAGGGAATGATGCAGAGGGCCAGCAAGCAGTCGAGCTAGACAGCCGGCGAGAGGGGTAGTCGCACCGTGCCTGCCCCCCTCGCTATGCCGACAGAGGACGAGTGGCCCGTCGCATACACCGTCGTGCAACGCGGGGAAGTGGGAACCAGCGTCCCGCTCCACACGCCCAAAATCGTCCTGAGAGCCGGCTTCTCTGGACGCCCACCCTCCAGCCCTGCCGCGCGAAGAACGGCCATGAGCAGCGTGCTAGCGGGCTGCTAACGGCGTGACCGTCGAGAAGCAGCCCGCTGCGGCGTGGACCACGCGCGCCCTCACGCGGATCAAGCCGTGGACTACAAGCGGTGGACCGCCAGTGAAGTTCTCCTAGCTGGCAGCCGACACGGGACGCCTGCGTGCCACTGTCATCTGGTGAGCATGCCGCGGAGTTGGTGTCCTAACTCGGCCAGAGCGGGACCCCGCTGGTCGTCCGCCTCCATCTGCGACACTGCGTGGACGACGCGGTCGATGACGGCTCCTAGCCCGACAACCAACCATGACGACTCGGCGTTGAGGGAAGGCATCGACAAGACGGCTGCCGCGATGGCTGAGCAGCGAGCACTTCTCGCTCACATCCGACAGCCGTTTCCGGCTCGAGGGTCTTCACCATCCGACGGATCTGCTGCGACGAGAGGCCCATGTCAAGGAGATCCTTCATGACACGCAAGCCGGCGATGTCCTTCGCCGCGTACATGCGAGGCACCGTGCCGTCCCGAGTCGTCGGCCGGCGGGTCGGCTAGATCAGTTCGGTGTGCGGCCACTACTCACGCCGGCGATAGGTGATACCCGCGACCCTCGCTCCGACTGCGCCCCTGTACACCCCCTTGAACGCCTGAGGTCGTCAGAAGCGATAGCGCACAGGCTCGGGGTAGCTGGTCCTCGGACTCGACGGCAGCATCCCGGCGCGCTTCAAAGACGCTCGCGGGTATTCATCGCGCCGTTCCACTGGTCAGCGGATGTCCGAGTTCAGCCGTCAGCTCCTTCGATGGGCAGATCATCTGCGTCGAGCGTGGTGCTTTAGACCGACGGGTTCGAACTGAAGCAATGTCGACGGAGGCTTGGTCCGGCGTGAGACCGCGTCTAGGTGGACTCCGCCGCGGTCTCACGCCGACGAGGGCTAGTGCTTTCGGCGTGCGCGAGCCCGAACCGCCCAGACAGCTATTGCCCCGAGAGCTGCGACGAGGAAGACGCCCCCAGCGACGGCGAGGACGACCGCGCCCTCACCGGCAGCGTCGGGGGCTGGCGTGGCCGCGTCGCTCGCGGTGGGCTCGGGATCCGGCGTCGCCGCCTCATCGTCGGCCGTGGCCGTCGGATCCGGTGTCGGCTCGGCGCCCGGCTGAACGCGCGTCTCCTCGTTGCGGCAGGCGGGCTGGTCCCAGCCGAGCGCGGGCTCCGCGTCAGCCGGGGGCGCGTATTGGAAGTCGTACGACTCTGAGATGGGGTGTCCGTCGCTGGAGACCGCGTTCCAGACGATCGTGTACGTGCCGGCTTCGCCGAGCGCGACCGGGGTGGTGAGAATGTTGAGGTCGATGGTCGAGCAGGATGTCTCGTAGTAGAGACCGTCAGGCCCCTGAACCTGCGCATAGCTGGTCTGCTCGAAGTCGATCAGCTCGCCGCTGAAAGTGAGCGTGACCGCGTCGAGGGCCGTGACGGTCTCTCCCGCGGCAGGGCTCGAGTCGAGCAGATTGTCGTGAGCTGCAGCGGGCGAGGACGCCAGCAGAGTGGCCGCTGCTGCGGCCACGAGGGCGAGCCACGCGCGCCGGATAGTACGTGTGAATGTCTGTGACATGGTTCTGGATCTTTCTGTGGGCGCACGGGAGCATCCTCCCGGCGCGGGATGAGAGGGGGAGGTCACGCCCGGACGGGCGGACCTCGCCTCCTTGCTCCTCCGAGAGTTTCCAGGTGCCGCGCCAGATCCGGGGTGTGGAAGCGTGTGCGCAGTCGCTGCACGCGCGCCGCTTCGAGGAACATGGCGAACCGCCGTGCACGGCGCCCCGTGACGATACCCAGCAGCATGAGCAGCAGCCGTTCGCCGAATGCGAGCACCAGGGTGGTCACAACGGCAGCTACAACATGAGAGAACCCCATCCGCGTATCCATGTGAGCCGACGCGCTCAGCGGCGCGTCCGGCATCGTCATGGCCGCCCCATGCATTACGTGTCCGGCCGGTGTGGGAACCTGACTGGTGACGGTATCCCACCCTGTGGAGAGCATGAGGTGGAACAGCGCCTGACTTGCGGTCACGGCTGCCGCCAATCGCGGCAGCGACAGGCGCCGCCCGACTAGCACGGTCGCGATCGGCACGGCGAACGCGACCGCCGCCGAGATACTCATCAGCGGGGCGGCATGGCCTTGTGCGGCACCATGAAAGGTCGCCGCCAGCAGCGTCGAGACTACCGCGGCCGCGAGACCGCGGACCACGCGCGCGCTCCGGTGCTGGCGGGGGACGCTCACCCCTGGAGTGTACGCAGGTGTCACACCCGTCCTCTCGGATGGAGGATCACGGCGGCGGCGAGGATCGGGATCGCCCCGAGTGCGGCGATCGCGCCCGCCAAACGTTGGTCGCCCATCGGCTCAAGACCCCAGACGCGTCCCATGGCGCCGAACCAGTCGGCGATCATGAGCCCCGGCTGCAGGAGCACCCAGGCGCCGAGTGTGAGCGGTGTCAGGATGGCGAGTCCGGCGACCACGCTCCGCATCGCCCGCGGCAGCGTCGACGAGCGCAGCGACCGAATCAGGAGCACTCCGCTCGCGAGCGTCAGCACCACGCGCAGCTCGTGCGCGAGCGGGTCGGCCAGCGCCCAGCGCAGCGCTCCGGTGGCCGAGGTGCCCCACAGGATCAGGACGAACAGACCGACGCCTGCGAGCGGATGACCGAGCATGCGCGCGACGGTCGATCGTGTGAACGCATGAATCCACTCGCGGCAACCGCGACTGTCGTCGGTGCGAACCAGGATCGTGTCGTCCGCGAGACGCAAGGGGGCACCGAGGACGAGCAGCAGAGGGACGACGGTTGCAAGCAACAGGCGGCCGAGCATGTCGATGCTGTGGAGGTAGTCGGCGTACGCGGCGATCGGCCCGCCTGTCACCCACATGAGCAGCAGCAGGCCGCCCAGCCACGTCCCTGTGCGCCAGGAGGCCCAGTCCTCACCGCGCCCGCGCAGCCGCCGGACTCCGGCAACATAGAAGAACGCCGCGAAGCCGGCGACGACGGCCCAGAGGAGGTCGAGGTCCCAGGTCGTGAGCCAGCGGCTCAGGGTCAGCTCGGGCGGGAGGGGCGCTTCGGTGAGGATCTCGGCCGCGGTGGTCAGTGCTGGTGTCGTGGCATCGGCGGGAGAGGGCGTGCGCGCCAGTGCGGCGGCGGCACCGCTGGCCAACCCCATGACAGCGAACTCGATCAGAACGAACACCCAGAACACGCCGCTGCCGGTCGCGCTTCTGGCGATGAACCGCCGCCGATGTGCCGCCCCGATGGCGCCGAGCAGCACCAGTGCCCCGACCTTTATCGCGAGTACGGCCCCGTAGGCGCTAAGCAGGTCACGCCACCCACTGAGCGAGGTCATGGTGCGGGCGATGCCGGACACGGTCACGACGATGAACGCGACGAGCGCCAGCGTCGAATACCGTTCCACGAGCACCCGCACGCGGTGCTCGCGGAGGATTGGGCGCAGAAATACCAATGTGAGAAGCCCGCCGAGCCACACGGATGCACCGACGACGTGCAGTACGAGAGCCATCACCGCGGCGTCGTGGTTGGCGAGGCTGCCGGAGTGCCCCTGAGTGGCCATCGGCACCAGTGTCGCAACCGAAAGGACGCCGGTCAGCAAGGTCGCCGCCCAACCCCGCACCGCGAACGCGAGCATGGTGATCGTTGCCGCGGCGGTCGTGGTGATCAGCCAGACCCGTCCGAGTTCGGTTTCGGTGAGGAACCGGCCCAGCTGCTGACCGAACTCCGCCTCGATTGAGAACTGCGGATTGAACGACGACAGGAACGTCAGAAACCCGGTGATTCCGCTCGCCACGGTCAGCACGGCCGCGCCGATCGATGCCGTATCCAGCGCCGTGTCGAACTCGCGTTCGCCGGCCCGCAACCCGAACAGCGCGAGCACGAGAGCGCCGACCATCGCCGCGGCAGCGAGGTTGACGAGCAGCTTCGCCGCCGGCAGCCCCCACCTTACGAGCGCACCCGGGTCGCTGGTCAGGCGCGGTGAGGCACCCCCGCCGATGACCAGGGCGACGACGACTGCGAGCATTGCTGCCAGGAGCAGGATCGCCGGTCCTGCAAGACGCAGGCTCTGGGGCTTCACGGAGCGTCCTCCCCTTGTGGTGTGTCGCTGTCCGGAGCGGTGCACGCTCCCGTCGTGGGAAGTTGGTGGACGGCTCCGGCGAGGGCACCGAGCACCTGGTCGGCTGAGATGACGGTGGTGTCGACGTACGCCTGCGCGGCGGGCTGGCGGCCGTAAGTGGTCAGTCGCAGGTTCGGCGTGTCGGTCTCGTCGACGATCCAGTCGACGCCGCCGATGGTGACGCACTGAAGAGTGGTCGGCGCGGGAGGTTCGAGTCCGCAGCTGAACACCACCGCGGTCGGGTCGCCCCATGCGGCGGTCGCCTGTGCATCGGTCCAGCGACGCGGCAAGTCGTCGATGGTGTCCGGTACGCGCACCGACACGTCGGCGCAGCGTGGGTCGTTCGCACTTGCCGCGGGCTGCACCGTGACAGTGGCGGCGCAACCGGCCAAGGCGACCGACAGCGTGAACGCCGGGCCGAGGGTACTGAGTCGTCGGATCATGAGGCTCTCCATTCGCGGTCGCGGCGGGCAAGCACCGCCGGAAGGCGGGGAGTCAGCTGGAGCAGGAGCAGCGTTGCGACGCTGCCCGCGGCGGCGACGCCGGTGATCCAGGGGCCGAGCAGCACGCCGGCGGTGACCCCCGTGTGCAGCGGCACGGTCGTGATGCGCGCCGCAGCCTCGGCGGCCGGGACCTCATCGATAACGCGCCCGTCGGCCCCGATGACCTGGCTGGTACCGGTCGTGGAGACGTTGACGACGGTCCGTCCGGTCTCGATCGCGCGCATCCGCGCGATGGCGAGCTGCTGGAGGTTCTCATCGGTGCCGCGAAAGTCGGCGTTGTTCGTCTGGAACACGTACGCCTGTGCACCGCCCAACGCCCCGGCGCGGATGACGTCGTCATAGATGACGTCGAAGCAGATCGCGAGTCCGAGCGTGCGGTCGTCGAGGGCCACGACGGGTGAGTTGTTTCCCGGCGCGTACTCGCGCTGGATCAGCCCGATCAGATCGGGGGCGATCGTCTCGTAGAGCCAACGGTCGGGCACGTACTCGCCGAACGGCACGGGGTTCGCCTTGTCGTGCAGCTGCGGTGCCTTCTTCCCGGTCCACAGCAGTGAGGTGTTGTAGGTGCTGCCGTCGCGGTCCGTGGCGGCGTTCACGAGCAGGGGCGCGCCGGCGCGGCGCACCGTCTCATCGAGGATCGCTGCCGTAGCCGGGGTGTTCAGCGGGTCGCTGTCGACGGATCCCTCCGGCCAGACCAGCAGATCCATCGGCGCACCGAGTAGCGGCTCAGTGGCGGCCAGCTGCGCGCGGAGGATATCGCCGGCTGCGCGGTCGTCGAAGTATGCCGAGGGGCCGTTCGCCTGCACCCATCCGATCCGCAAGCTGCCGGACGGCGTCGTCGGGAACGGTGGCACCAGCACGAGCGCTGCGAGCGCGCCGGCGAGGGAGGCGCTCGTCCAGACCGAACGGAACGCCCCGTCACGTGCCGCTTCGATCACGGCCGCGCACAGTCCGACGATCAGCAGGGACAATCCGCCGATGCCCACCCAAGACGCCAGGTCAGCGAGTGGCCCGCTTGCCTGGCTCAGTCCGATTCGCGCCCACGGGAACCCCGTGTACGGCCAGGATCCCATGGCGATCTCTCGCAGGGTCCACGCGCCGCCGACGAGAAGCGCCGTGAGCGCCCACCGACTGCGACGTGGAAACCGGTGCGCCCACCGGTACGCCAGCGCGATGGGCACCGACCCCGCCGCGAACAGCGCCGCCTGCAGCCCGGACAGCGCGACCCACGGCAGCGGCCCCAGGAACTCCGCCACCCACACCAGATGCGGCGGGAAGAAAGCCGCACCGAACACGAGGCCGATCCCGAGGGCGCCGCGCGCGCTGCGGCCGATCAGCGGCACGAGCGCCAGGGCAATGGCGATGAAGGCCGCCGGCCACCAGCCGACCGACGGGTACGCAAGGTCGAGCATCACCCCGCCGAGCAACGCGGCAGGCAACGCGAAGCGGAGCGGCAGCAGCGGTCCAGCCGCGGGCGCCCGCTCGGCGGGATGCGCTGTCTCAGTCGGCGATGGCGCGGTCGAGGGCATCGGTGAGGTTGGTAAGGGAGTTGAGCTCGAGCTTCTCGCCGTCGAGGAAGAACGTCGGTGTACCGGTCACACCCATCTCCTGCCCTGCCAGGAAGTCCTCCTCCACGCGCTCCTGGGTGGCGGGATCCGCGACCGCTCCGTCGTACGCGTCCATGTCGAGACCCAGCTCCTCGGCATACCCGCGAAACCGGTCGGCTTCCGAGCTGGAGCCCTCGCCCCACTCGATCTGCGTCTCGAACATCCGGGCGTACATCTCCTCGAACCGGCCCTGCTGAGACGCTGCTTCGACGGCGATCGCGGCGTTCATCGAATTGAAGTGGCTCGGGATCGGGAAGTACCGCACGACGTAGTTGATCTCTCCGGCGTACTGTTCACGGATCTCTTCGATATACGGGTAGAAGGCGCCGCACGCCTCGCACTCGAAGTCGAGGAACTCCACCAGCGTGGGCGCGTCCGGACCGGCGTCGTCGAGTATGTGGGAGTTGCTGCGAGTGCCGGGTAGCGCACCGTCGTCGGGTGTGACGGGCGCGGGACGGGTGACGTTCACGTAGACGATCGCGGCGAGCACCAGGGCGATGACGACGGCGGTGGCGATGAGCGTCGCTTTCACCGGGGTCGACAGCCTCTTGTCGGCTGGGGTGGGCGTGGTCATGGGTTCTCCTTCGATGGGGACGGGGAGTTGGGGTCGTCGGTGACGGCGGGGAGGTGGTCGTCGCGGAGTCGGGCCACGGCCTGGGCGAGCTGGGGGTCCTCGCCCCGCGCGAGCCCGGCGTACTCCAGCCGCAGCCGCGGCGCACCTTCGCCGTCGCCCGGCTGCAACGTGGCCTTCACCCAAAGACGCCGCCGGGGTACGAGGAGGGCGGTGATGAGACCGGCGGTTGCCAGGGAGGCGAACACGAGCACCCAGCCGGCGCCGCCGTCTCGCTGGATCTGCAGCGAGACGAAGCGCTTGACCGAGGAGAGGGGATCGTCTGTTCCGGACACGTCCTCGAAGGTGATCGTTCCCCAGCCGTTGGGCAGGTCGGCGGTCTGCCCGGACGTGAGCTCGATGGATTCCAGGCCGGAGTCGCCGCCGGTGACCTGCGTCATCCCGGAGGTGTCCAGCGTGTACACGGAGCGGGGCGTGCCGTCGTCGATGCCGAGACTGCCAGAGAACACGTTGAAGGTGACGACGGGGTTGACCAGGTCCGGGTACACGGACGTGTATGCGCCGGTCGGAAGCGTTCCCTGGGTCGGGTAGAAGAACCCGACCAGGCCGATCTGCTCGGGCAGCCCGTCGGGGACCTTGATGATGCCGAGGGAGGTCATCATGCCGTCCTGGGGCAGAAACGGCTGGGGCTCGCTGTAGATGACCTCGCCCGCCGCATTGCGGATCGTGATCGTCGGTGCGTACCCGTTGCCGAGCAGGTAGATGCGGTCGCCGCCGACGTCGATCGGATCGTTCACTCGCACCACGTCCCTGCGACCTTCCGGGTCACCCGGAGCGCGGATCGTCAGGCGTGCGGCGAAGTTCCCGGCCTGTCCGGCACCGGGCGCGCCCGGCAGCTCATAGGTGACATCGAACCGGTCGAGCGTCAGCGAGTACGGTTCGAGCGCGGTGTCGTCGACGAAACGACCGGGTGTGAACGAGGAGTAGTCGCTGAGGCTGTTGACGAACGTGGAGTCCTCGACGATGACCCGCTGTCCGGTGTAAGCGAAGCCACCGGTGACGAGCACAGTGACGAGCACGCCGACGAGGGAGGCGTGGAAGACGAGATTGCCCGTCTCGCGGAGGTAGCCGCGTTCGGCCGACACCGACCAGGTGCCGGCCGCGTCATAGCGCTCAGTGCGGTACCCCTGACGGCGCAGCAGTCGTTCGGCGACCGCGATCGCGGCCGGCGCCTCGACGTCGGCAACCAACCCTCGGGGCACGTGAACGTCCTCGATCAGGTGGTCCTCGAGACGTCCCAGGCGCGCCGGAGTGCGCGGTGGTCGCGAGCCCAGCGCCTTCGCGTGGTGCCGGATTCGGGGGATGATGCAGCCGACGAGCGAGACGAACAGCAGCAAGTACACCGACGAGAACCACACCGACCCGTACAGGTCGAACAGCTGGAGTGCATCGAGCACGGGTGCGAGGTCGGGGTTATCGCGGAAGTACTGCGTCACGCCATTCGGATTGGCCATCCGCTGCGGGAAGATCGACCCCGGTACCGCAATCAGTGCGAGCAGGAGCAGCAGCACCAGCGCCGTGCGCATGCTGGTCAGCTGCCGCCAGGCCCACCGCAGCCAGCCGGTCGCGCCGAGGGTCGGGTTTGTGATCCGGTCGTCGTCACTCCGGTCGATGTGATCGGCCGGGCGCATCGGGTCGGCTGAGACGGTGTCAGAACGGGAGGGTGACATTCACCATCACCCCCTGCAGCACGGACATGAGTCGACCCCAGGCGCCCGTGACCATCAGCACACCTAGCAGCACCAAGACGACGCCGCCGGCGATGTTGAACGCCCGGATGTGGCGGCGCATGAACGCGACGGAACGGGTTGCCCAGCCGAGGCCGAGCGCAAGCAGCAGAAAAGGCAGGCCCAGGCCGAGCGAGTACGCCAGGCCGAGGAGCCCCGCCCGCCACGGGTCGCCGATGTTCCATGAGACCGACATGATCGCCGCAAGCGTGGGACCAATGCACGGTGTCCAGCCGATTCCGAGCGCGATGCCCAGCAGAGGCGCTCCGACAAGACCGAGGTCGCGCCCGAGACGGACCCGGACTGTGCGCTGAGCGGTGCGGAAGACGCCGATGAAGACCAGCCCCATCGCGATCACGAGCACACCGAGTACCCGGGTGAGCAGGTTCGAGTGCTGCAGGAAGAACATCCCGAACACGCCACCGAGGATCGTGACGGCTATGAATACAACGGTGAACCCGCCGATGAAGAGCCCCACTCCGATGAGCAGCCGGCGCCTCGCGGTCGACTCACCGTCCTCGAGTGATCCGACAGCGGATCCGAGATACCCGAAGTAGCCGGGCACCAGCGGCAGGACACATGGCGAGGCGAATGAGATGAGCCCGGCGAGCGTCGCTATCAGGACTGCCAGCCACAGCGATCCGTCGACGATGACCGCACCCATCTCAATGCACCTCGGCGAGCACGTCGTCGATGAGCGTCGACAGGATCGATGCCGACTGCAGTTGCCCGATGATGCGCGCGGCGACCCGGCCCTGCCGATCCATCACGAGCGTCGTCGGGGTCGCCTGGATAGGAGTCGCCGCGGCGAACGCCAGTTTCACCTGGCCATCGTTCGCGTCGATCACGCTCGGATACGTGACCTCGTTGTCTGCGGCGAACGCGCGGGCGGACGCGGGCTGGTCGTAGATGTTGATGCCGAGGAACCCGACATCCTGTTGCTGGTACTTCTGCCAGACCTCCTCGAGCATGGGAGCTTCGACGATGCACGGTCCGCACGCTGCGTACCAGAAGTTGACGACGTACACGCGGCCGGCGAAGTCATCGCTGGAGGCGGGCTCGTCGTACTCCGTGACGCCGTCGAACACGACCGGGTCACCGCGCTCGGCGACCGGGATCTGCTCGACGCGGAAGTCACCGGATTCGTAGGTCTGCACGCCGGAGTCGTATCCGGCTGCCACGCTGTCCTGCGGTGTGCAGCCGACGAGCGCGACCAGTAGCGCTGCGGCAGCGAGCAGGCTTACGGCCGTGCGAGGGCTCGGCCGGGGATGGGATGTCATGGGTCTCCTCGTGATCGGCAGTCCGACGCACGCCGGAGCGCGCTCAGCGCGCGGGCACGACGGTTGCGTGCGCCACGTCAGCCGATGGACGCCTCACGGCATGCGGGCGACGTCCCCGGCGGGCGACGTCGCAATGACCGCGATCAGGTCCGGGAGATCCCCAGCAGAGCAGGCGTCAGTACCGGCGTGAAGGTGGGAACCGGACGAGGGACGGAGAACAGCAGCACGCCGATCGGAGCCCTCGCGAGCAGGCGCGGGCGGTGCCTGAGTGACCGGGCGGCGGCGATCGCGAGCAGAACACCGCAGAGCGCGCCGAGCAGGCACAGTGCCGTTTCCTCCGCGCCCGCTTCCGCGGGAGCGAGCGCCACGACGACGTCGGCGTCGGACACGGCAGTGTCCGACGGGGCTCTGTCCCCGCCAATGCTCACGGTCGCCGTGGCGGCGGAGCGTTCAATGCTGTCGTGTGCGGATGACGTCCACAGACCCAGTAGCAGCAGGGCAACCGCCCCAAGGACGAGCACGATCCATGCGACGGCACCTCGTCGGCTCCCCGTGGGGGGACCGTCGACGGCGGTGAGGCTCATGTCCTCAGCATAAACTTCGCTGCTGACAGGTTCCGGCGCCCGCATCACGCCGACGTCGCTGCCCCGTCTCTGTGAGAATCTCACGTCCCTGTCAGAAGACATGCCCTGACGGCTCGCTGCCGAGGCGCATGAAGCTGCTCGGGGCTACTGATTGAGCCGCTCGAGGATGTCCTTCATCTGGGTGATCTCCTCCTGCTGGGATTGGACGATCTGGTCGCAGAGGGTGACGATCTCGGGATCGGTGATGTCGGACTGCTCGCAGACGAGGATCGCGCGGGAGTGGTGCGGGATCATCGACCGCAGGAACTGGTCATCCCCGACGAAGGCTTCCGCCCGGCCCATGAGGAACGCCACCACGAACAGTGCGGCGAAGCCCACGAGCAGTCCGATGTTGAGCGGCTTGTGGGGGAACATCTTCCACATCACTGCGATCATGATGATCCCCATCGGAAACACCATCATCAGCGCCATGTACAGGTTGCTGATGTTGGGCAGGAAGTCCGCGAAGACGTTGATCATCGCGAAAGTGAGCAGGTACATCACGATGAAGCTGAGAACGAGAGAGATGGCGAGCTTGCCGTAGCTCGCCATCCCCCCGTGCTGCATCCCGCCCTGCTTCGAGTGCTGCATGCCCTCGTGCTCGGAGTGGTGCTCGGCCTGGCTCACAGTGCCCCCAGCAGCTCCGCGCACGCCTGCTCGCAACGGCGGCAGGCCTCGGCGCACACCCGGCAGTGCTCGTGCATCTCGGCGTGCAACTCGCACTCGGCCGCGCACGACGCGCATGCGGCGCGGCATGCTTCGAGCTGGGCGCGCAGGACGTCGGTGTTCGAGCCGGTCTGACGGGACAGCACCGCGGCGGTCGTCGCGCAGACGTCGGCGCAATCGAGGTTCTTGCGGATGCACGCGGTCAGCTCAGCCACCATCTCTTCGCTGAGACAGGCATCTGCGCATGCAGTGCACGCCTGGGCGCACTCCACGCACGCCTCGATACAGCGCACCAGAGCCGCGGTGTCAGTGCCGGCGCCCGCCCGGGGGTGAGTGGTCAGCATCTGCTCTGCAACAGTCATCTCGTCCTCCTTCTCCTCGATCGGGGCGCTTCCCCGACCCTCGGCACGGTAGGGCCTTGGCACAGATTCACGCACCGGGGTTGCATACCCCCCAGGGGTATGTATCATTGGCGCGTGCACGGGTACGCGGACAACAAGGAAGCGCTGCTGAAGAGGCTGCGCCGCGCCGAGGGACAGGTCGCGGGGATCGCGCGGATGGTCGAGAACGACGACTACTGCATCGACATCCTCACGCAGGTATCCGCGGCGACGAAGGCCCTGGAAGCGGTGGCGTTGTCGCTGCTCGGCGACCACCTCAGCCATTGCGTGGCCGAGGCGACCGCGCAGGGCGGACCGGTCGCCGAGGAGAAGATCCGCGAAGCCAACGCCGCCATCGCGCGCCTGGTGCGCTCCTGACCCCATCGCCGAAAGGACATCACCATGACGATCGAACGAGTCGAGCTGGGCCTCAAGGACGCCGGCGCCGGATGCGCCTGCTGTGCCGCGCCCAGCACCTCGACCACGCAGCAGCAGCCCGTGCACGCGGGAGTGTCGACCACGCTGCTGGTGGAGGGGATGACATGCGGGCACTGCGTTGCCAGCGTCACCGAAGAGCTGTCCGCAGTTCCCGGCGTGGGCGACGTGTCGGTCGCGCTCGCTGCCAGCGGAACTTCGACCGTCACCGTCCGAAGCTCCGCCCCCGTCGACGCCGATGCGCTGCGCGCCGCCGTCGCTGAGGCCGGCTACACCGTCAGCGACATCGCCTGACACCGCCAAGCACCCACCACTCCTGCCCTCCCGGCCGTCCCGCGACGGCAACTCGCAGAGGAGGCTCCGATGAGCCAGCACGACCACACCATGCACGGGCACACCCGCCACGACCACGCCACCGAGCACACGGATCCCGAGGCAACCGCCGAGGGCATGCGCGAAGCCGTCGCGACCGAACCCGCAGCGCACGGGCACCACGACCACGCGGAGCACGACCACGCCCGCCACGATCACGGTGCGCACACCGGCCACGACGCACACGCTGGCCACGACGGGCACTCCGGCCACGGCGGGCATGCCGGTCACGGTGATCACGTGGGGCAGTTCCGGCGCCTGTTCTGGATCATGCTCGTCCTCGCCGTTCCGGTCGTGGCGTTCTCGAGCATGTTCGCGATGCTGCTCGGGTACGCGCTGCCGGATGCCGCGTGGGTGAACTGGATCTCACCCGTGCTCGGCACCGTGATGTACGTGTGGGGCGGTGCGCCCTTCCTCACCGGGTCGGTCAGCGAGCTGCGCACCCACAAGCCCGGGATGATGCTGCTGATCGGTCTGGCCATCACGGTCGCATTCCTGGCTTCGTGGGGCGCGAGCCTTGGCGTGCTGCACCACGAGCTCGACTTCTGGTGGGAGCTGGCGCTGCTGATCGTCATCATGCTGCTGGGCCACTGGATCGAGATGCGCTCCCTGGCCCAGACCACCTCCGCGCTGGACTCCCTCGCCGCCCTCCTCCCGGACGAGGCCGAGCGCGTCGAGGGAGACACCACCGTGACCGTGCCACCCGCCGACCTGCGTGTCGGGGACGTCGTCGTAGTCCGTCCGGGCGGCCGCGTACCCGCAGACGGGCGGGTCGTGCAGGGGTCGGCGAGCATGGACGAGGCGATGATCACCGGTGAATCCCGCCCGGTGCGTCGCTCCGAGGGCGACCAGGTTGTCGCCGGCACCGTCGCGACCGACTCGGGTCTGCGGGTGGAGATCACCGCAATCGGCGAGAACACCACCCTCGCCGGCATCCAGCGGCTCGTCGCCGAAGCGCAGAACTCCACGTCGCGGGCGCAGCGGATCGCCGACCGCGCCGCGGCGCTGCTGTTCTGGTTCGCCCTGATCGCCGGCGTCATCACCGCCTTGGCGTGGACGGTGCTCGGTCTGCCGGATCAGGCCGTGGTGCGCACCATCACCGTGCTGGTGATCGCTTGCCCGCACGCGCTGGGTCTGGCCATTCCGCTGGTGGTGTCGATCGCGACCGAGCGGGCCGCGCGCGGCGGGGTGCTCATCAAGGACCGCCTCGCGCTGGAGAGCATGCGCACCATCGACACGGTCCTGTTCGACAAGACCGGCACCCTCACCAAGGGCGCCCCCGCGGTCACGGCGATCCACCCCACCGGCGGGATCGAGCCGGATCGGCTACTGGCCCTCGCGGCAGCCGCGGAAGCTGACTCCGAGCACCCGCTGGCGCGGGCGATCGTGAGTGGCGCGGCTGAAAAGCAATTGGCCGTACCGGGCTCCTCCGGGTTCGAGTCGTCGCCCGCCGTCGGTGTGCGCGCGATGGTCGACGGCCACGTGGTGCAGGTCGGAGGCCCCTACCTGCTCGAGCAGGAGGGATCGGCGGAGTTGCCTGTCGCGGACAAGTGGCGCCGCGAGGGGGCGATCATCCTGCACGTTCTGATCGACGGTCAGGTCGCCGGGGCACTGCGCTTGGCCGATGAGATCCGCAGCGAGTCCCGGGAGGCGATCGAGGCGCTGCATGCGCGCGGCGTGCAGGTGGTGATGATCACCGGCGATGCGGAAGCGGTCGCCGCCTCTGTGGCCGAGGAGCTCGGCATCGACCGGTTCTTCGCCGGTGTGCGTCCCGAGGACAAGGCCTCGAAGGTCAGGCAGCTGCAGGAGGAGGGCCGGAAGGTCGTGATGGTCGGCGACGGCGTCAACGACGCTCCCGCCCTCGCTCAGGCGGACGTGGGGGTCGCGATCGGTGCGGGCACCGACGTTGCGGTCGCCTCTGCGGGTGTCATCCTCGCCAGCGACGACCCGCGGTCGGTGCTGGCGGTGATGGAGCTGTCGCGGGCCAGCTACCGGAAGATGAAGCAGAACCTGTGGTGGGCTGCCGGGTACAACCTGATCGCCGTGCCGCTCGCCGCAGGTGTGCTCGCCCCGTTGGGGTTCGTGCTGCCGATGTCGGTCGGTGCGATCCTGATGTCGCTGTCGACGATCGTCGTCGCGCTGAACGCGCAGTTGCTGCGGCGACTCGACATGCGCCCCGAGGTCACCGCTGCAGCTGTCTTGCGCGGTGCCTGACAGGCGGGTTTCGTAGAGTGTGAGCGGGAAGGGAGATGCGCTGATGAGCGTGATGACGTTGCGCCGGGCGATGCGTCCGAGTGCCACGCTGGCGCGCACCTTCCTGTTCACCGCCGCGGCAGTCATGGGCGTGCTGATCGGACTGATCGGGATGCACGTGCTGAGCAGCGGTAGCGCCCACCACGCTCCCGTGGTGATGAACGAGAGCGCGCACCATGGCGGTGAGGCCGCCATGGTCGACGTCGCGAGCGTTGAGGCGGCCACGACCGATCCTTCCGCGGTGGAATCCTGCGCAGCCGACTGCGGGGGCGGCATGGACGCGATGGCGTTCATGGCGTGCGTACTCGCCCTGCTTGCTGTCAGCATCATCCTCGCCATCCGGCCCGGCCGGCTCGTCACCATTGCGCGCGCTCAGTCGCCGCCACAGGCCACCGCGACGCTCACGGAGGCGCCGCCGGTTCCTCCCGATCTGAACGTCCTCTCCATCAGTCGCACCTGAGGGTCACCTGCATCGCAGATCCCGCGCTTCGGCGCGCCCCTCAAACCACGACTTAGGAGACAGATCTCATGAAGATCCGCACGATTGCATTCCAGGCGGGCATCCTCGCCACCGCGCTCGTCCTGGCTGGTTGCAGCGACACCGGTGGGTCCGACATGGAAGGCATGGACCACGGCAACGGCAGCTCGCCCAGCGCCTCCGCTGAGGCCGGCGACGCGGTGTTCAACGACGCCGACGTGACGTTCGCGATGGAGATGGTCATGCACCACGAGCAGGCCATCGAGATGTCCGACACCCTGCTGGCCAAGGACGGCGTTCACCCGGACGTCGTCGCCCTGGCCGAGCGCATCAAGGCCGCCCAGGGCCCGGAGATCGAGACCATGAACCAGTGGCTCGAAGACTGGGGCCAGGACACCGACATAGGTGGGATGGACCACGGCGGCGGCATGATGTCCGAAGAGGACATGGCCGCCCTCGAGGAAGCCGACGGCGAAACCGCATCGAGCATGTTCCTGGAGCAGATGATCATGCACCACCAGGGCGCGATCAACATGGCCCAGACCCAGATCGACAACGGTAAGAACCCCGACGCCGTCTCGCTCGCGCAGAAGATCGTCGAGGACCAGACCGCCGAGATCACCGAGATGCAGGAGCTGCTCGCCCAGCTGTGAGCACCCGCCACGCCGGTGGCCACCCCGTCCGGGTGGTCACCGGCTCCGCCCTGCCCGAACCATCCCGGAGATCTCCCATGCCCCTTCACGCCATTCCGCGCCGCCTCGTCACCGCTTTCGTCGTACTCGGTGCTGCTGCGCCCGTGCTGACCGCTTGCGCATTGATTCGTCCCGCCGACCCCGAACACGACACCCAGGTCGCCCTGGAGCACATACATGGACTTGCATCCGACCCGGAGACGAGAGGGCTGCTCATCGCCAGCCACGGCGGCGTATACCAACTCGATGCCCTCACTCCCACAGCAGAGTTGACCGGCCCGCTCGCCGGCAACGACTTCGACGCCATGGGGTTCACCGCCATCGACGGAGCGCTATACGCCTCCGGCCACCCGGGGGAGAACAGCCCTGACCATTTCGGTGCCCAGAACCTCGGTCTCATCCGTTCGGATGACAACGCCCGCACCTGGACGAACATTGCCTTCACAGGCGAGGCTGACTTCCACGACCTCGCCATCAGCGCATCCGACCAAGACCGCATCTACGCCAACAACTACGGCATCGTCTACCGCTCCGACGACGGCGGCCGCACCTGGAACGACGGGGTCGGTGTCGACGCACACGACATCCTCGCTGACCCCAACGACGCCGACATCGTCTACGCCACCACCCCAGAGGGCCTCTATGTCAGCCACGACGCCGGCGAGACGTTCGAACTCGACCAGAACGCCCCGCGGATGATGCTCATCGCCGCCAACACCTACGGACTCCTCATCGGCACAAGCTTCGACGGGGCCCTCGTCTACCAGCTCCCCAGCGGCGAATGGGCGACGGGCGGGGAGTACGCCGGAACGGCACAAGCCCTCACCATCACGCCCGCCGGCGAGGTCGCCCTCGTGGACAACCGAGGCATCGTCCTCACGAGCGACTTCGGAGCGACGTGGACTCCGATCTATCGCCCGGAGCCGCACACGTGAAACGGGTGCGCCTGACATCGCTGGCGGCGCACGGCAAGCTTGGCGACTCACCAGTCTGGCGCTTCTCGCGAGAAGACGGGTCGGCCAGTGGTCGCGGCGTCGCTGTATGAGGCACTGGAGGGAGGTCGTCGTCCGCTCACCACCAGCTGGCGGGCAGAACTGTTGAGCAGGA
Organism: Microbacterium sp. NPDC096154; assembly: GCF_040302945.1. NCBI lineage: Bacteria > Bacillati > Actinomycetota > Actinomycetes > Micrococcales > Microbacteriaceae > Microbacterium > Microbacterium sp. NPDC096154. The sequence goes on along the minus strand of NZ_JBEOSM010000005.1, from coordinate 159,601 downwards.
GGCCGATCACCAATGCTGCGGCGAGTACCGACGAATCTCACGAGACAGATCGAGATCGGTTTGGTTGCCGGCTCCCAAGCACACGCTGCGCTTAGCCCATCCCTCTTCCGTCAACTCGCGTGAGAACCGACAGTGGCGGCCGCGGCCGGCAGGGACACCGGTTCGGTGATGGGTGCCGGTCGCGGGCGCCGGGCGGCGCGAACGCCGTTGAGGATGACGACGACCTCGGCGATCTCGTGTACCAGCACGACACCCGCCAACCCGAGCACGCCGAACAGGGCGAGCGGGAACAGCACGGCAATGATCGCCAACGCCAGGCCGATGTTCCACGTCATGATCCGCCGACCGCGCCGGGCGTGCGCGAACGCGACGGGCAGCAGTCGCAAGTCGTGTCCGGTGAAGGCGACATCGGCGGACTCGATAGCGGCCGCGGACCCGGTGACCCCCATGGCGATCCCGACGGTGGCGGTCGCGAGGGCAGGTGCGTCGTTGATGCCGTCGCCGACCATCGCCGTGGGGCGCTCCTTCATGAGCTGATCGATCACCGCGGCCTTGTCGGCCGGCAGCTGCTCGGCCCGCACGTCAGCGATGCCGGCCTGTGCTGCCAGCGCCTGAGCGGTGCGGGCGTTGTCACCGGTCAGCATGACGACGTCGATGTCCTGCTCCCGCAACATCCGGACGGTCTCGGCGGCTTCGGGCCGCAGCTCGTCGCGTACCCCGATCAGTCCCGCGGTTTGCCCGTTGAGTTCGACGACGACCACCGTCATGCCCGTCGCAGCCATCTCCTCGGCGGCTTCGCCGAGCGCGCGCGAGTCCAGCCACCGGGTGCTGCCGACACGCACCGCCACGCCGTCGACGCGTCCGGTGAGGCCGTGTCCGGCCTCTTCCATCACCTCGGCGGCGAGGGGAGCACCGGGAGCGGCGGCGAGGATCGCGGCCGCTAGCGGGTGCGTGCTGGTCGCCTCCACGGCCGACGCCGCACTCAGCAGTTCGTCCCGAGTGACACCGGGCACCGTGCGCACGTCTACGACTGAGGGCTCGTTGCGGGTCAGGGTTCCCGTCTTGTCGAGCGCGACACGACCGACCGTGCCGAGGCGCTCGAACGCCTCACCCGACTTGATGACGACTCCGAACTTCGACGCGGACCCGATCGCACTGATCACCGTCACGGGCACCGCGATCGCCAGCGCGCAAGGCGACGCAGCGACGAGGACGACGAGCGCCCGTTCGACCCACGTCCACGGGTCCCCGATCACAACGCCGAACAGCGCCACCAGCCCGGCGATGATCAGCACTGCCGGAACCAGCGGACGTGCGATGCGATCCGCAAGGCGGGCACGCTCGCCCTTGCGTGCGTGGGCCTGCTCGACGAGTGCGACGATCTGAGTCAGCGAGTTGTCGCGTCCGTCAGCAGTGGCCTCGATCCGCAGCGTCCCGGCACCATTCACCGCACCGGCCGGCACCACGTCACCCGGGCCGACCTCGACGGGGATCGACTCGCCGGTTACCGCGGAGGTGTCCACACCGGAACGCCCCTCCACGACGATGCCGTCGGTGGCAACCCGCTCCCCGGCGCCGATCACGAGGATATCCAGCTCGCGAATCTCCGCTGCGGGGATGGTGACCTCTCCGGCGAGCCGGGAGACTCGTGTGGTCGCCGGGACGAGCGCCAGCAAGGCCCGCAGGCCCTCCTTCGCTCGATCCATCGCGCGGTCTTCGAGGGCCTCGGCGAGGGAGAACAGGAACGCCAGGGCCGCGGCCTCGCCGACGTGCCCGAGCAGCACCGCCCCGACCGCGGCGATGGTCATCAGCAGCCCGACGCCGAGGCGTCCGCGCAGAAGCCGACGGATCGCGCCGGGAGCGAAGGTGTACGCGCCCGCCAGCAGCGCGATCGCATGGAGGGCGACCGCTGCGAGGGGAAGTCCTGACCACTCGAAGGCATACCCACCGAGCAGGAACACTCCGGCGATCGCCGAGGGCAGCAGCGCGCGATCGCGCCACCACACCGGGCGCATCTCAACGTGGTCCTTTCCGGGGTCAGGAGCATCGGGGCCGCAGCACGCATCGCCGTCAGCCTCTGCAGCTCTTGTCGCTGCGGGCGTGCAGCAGGCGTCATCAGCGGCATGCGCGGCGCTCAACTGCACCCGCCGCACGCTTGCGGCCGGACGCGACTCATCTGGGCCGCAGCACTCGGCGCTCATCGCGCGACCGCCGACGGTGCGCCACTCGAAGCCGTACCGGTACCGGTGCCGCAGCACAGCGGCACGTCGCAATCACTGTCGACGCATGGCACACCGTCGTCCACCGCCAACACCGTCTTCACCAGCTCTCCGATCGCACGCGTCAGGTGTGGGTCGGCAATCTCGTAGCGCGTCTGGCGTCCCTCCGGAGTGGCAACCACCAGACCGCATCCACGCAGGCAGGACAAGTGGTTTGAGACGTTCGTACGCGTCAGCTCGAGATCGCGGGCGAGCTGCGCCGGATAACCCGGCGCCTCCAGCAGCGACAGCAGGATGCGCGATCGCGTGGTGTCTGCCATGGCGCGCCCCAGCCGGTTCATCACGTCAAGCCGCGAGGCAATAGTCAGCATGCAATGACTATACAGCCTTCACTGACGAGTCCTGGATCGCTGTTCGAGACGTGCCAGGTAGTCGTTGTAGCGGTTGAGGTCGTCATCGCCGTGCACGTCGGCGTAGCGGTCATGAGCACGCGCGCGGGCTGAGTCCTCACGGAACCAGCGGTGCATGACGTACAGCACCATGATCAGCGTGGGCGCTTCGCCGTATGACCAGGCCAGCGCGCCGGCGACCTGCTGGTCCTCGAGGGGGTCGAGACCCAGTGCGAGCGTGCTCTCAGCGAAAGTGCTGATCATCAGCGTGGTGCTCATCATGATGAACACACCGAAGAACGCGTGGAGGGCGGCCTCGACGAACAGGTCGATGGCGCGGGCGCCGTAGCTCATCCGCACCGGCAGCGGGTCCTCGGCGAGGACCGGGATCGTGAACAGCATTCCAACGACGAAGAACCCGATCTCAAGCGCCTGATGGCCCCATGGCAGCCGAAGCAGCGGGTCGGCGAGGTTGCCGAGGTAGAGCCCGTAGTACGCCAGCAGGTACAACGGCACCGCGAGGGCTGGGCTCAGCATCCAGCGGGCAGCGCGGCTGCGCAGCGCCCCGTGCGCGACACGCAGCACCCTACGCCCGAGGCCGCGATGCGGCGTGGCGCGCAGCAGCAGTGTGCCGGGCGAGCCGAGCACGAGCAGCGGCGGGATTGCCATCATCAGGGTGAGCTGCTGGAACATGAACACGGAGAATTGCACGTAACCGTAGCTCTCCACGCCCAGCCCCATCGTCACGACCAGGGCGAGGCAGCCGGCAAGGAAGCAGATCGTGCGAGCTACCGACCACCGGCGTCGCAGCCACCACAGGCGGATTGCCCCGGCCAGGTAGGCGACCGCGAGCAGCAGACCCAGTGCAGCGAGCGGCGATGGCGGATACGGGCCGGGCGCGAAGTACTCCAGCAGGCCCGGGGGTGGCAGCGACACGTCGTCCACGGCGCTCAGGGGCGCTCGATCTTGATGAGCGCTCCAGCGACGAGGAAGACCACGGCCGCGACGGGCTGCGCCGCCATCCACACCGGCCCCTCGAACGGCATCGGCCACGCCGGGTTCCACAGCACACAGATCGCGGCGAACACCGGGATCCACCACCACTGGCGCGCCTGAATCGCAAACCATCCGATGATGATCGCGAAGATCGACACGACGTACAGGACGAGCATCGCCCACTCGCCTGCCAGCAGGAGCGGCGCGAGGAACAGCACCGGCGCGGCGAGGAGGCTCGGCGCGAGCGCATTGCGCTGGTAAGTGGACGGGGTCCGCTTGGTCTTGCTCATGAGTTATCCGTTCTTCGCTGCGCCGACTGTGGCCGCGGTGTCCGAGGGGGCCGTGGTGAGGAATGCCCGCGTGCGCGGGAGGTCGATGGCGAGGATGATCGCCCCGATCGCGAGGGCAACGTCCGCGAGATTGCCGATGAACAGCTCTCCGTACGCGAGGAAATCAATGACATGACCCTCACCGAACGCGGGCGGAGCGAAGAGCCGGTCGACCAGGTTCCCGAAGGCGCCTCCGAGGATGAACCCCAGTGCGAGCGAACGCATCGTGGTCGCCGAACGGACCAGAGCAACGCACAGGCCTGCAGTGAGAACCGACGTCAGGATCGTGATCAGCCAGGTCTGATCCGCACCGAACGACAGTGCGATCCCCGGGTTGAACGCCAGCTGCAAGCCGAGCAGGTCGCCCAGCAGCGGGATCCGGTCGCGCCCGCCCAGCGAGGACACAGCGATCGCCTTGGTCACCTGATCGATCGTCAGCACCGCGGCGGCGACCGTGCACCCGATGGCGAACCGTACCGCACGGTCAGTTCTCATCGGAACTCCGAACAGCGCGACTTCCGCGCTCTCTACGCCGTCGTTCCTGTCGCATCATGAGCACGATTCCGACCAGCGGCCCCACGAGCACGATCGGGAACATGATGCCCACAAACGCCATCAAGCCGTCCGCGCCTCGCTGAGCTGGCTTCGTCTCGTACCCGCTGGACGTCTCGCCCGGGTGCGGAGTAGGCGCGTCGTCCGGCTCGACAGTCGGTGCGCCTGTCGAGTCGGGCGAGTTCAGCATCCCGGCGACAGTGTTCGTGTATCCGTCACGGGAGAAGGTTCCTTCGAGGGCGTTGGCTCCTGCGCCGAGAGGGGCGGTTACGGCCAGGCCCAGACCGACGATGATGCCGATAGCGGTTCGCCATGGCTGTGGATGTTCACGCATGGGCAGTGTCCTCTCCGGAGTGTGATTCGGGCTCCAGCTGGAAAGTCGAGTGCTCGATGGACACCTCGAAGTGCTCGGCTACGCACTCCTGCAATGAGCTGAGGAGAGCCGCGGTGTCGGCACTGTCCCGGACGACCACGTGCGCAGTCAGGATCGGCAGGTCGGATGACACAAGCGATGCATGCAGGTCGTGAACCGCCACGACACCAGGCATCTCGAGAATGTGACGTCGGACGCTGCCCAGATCGAGCCCAGGAGGCGTCGACTCGAGCAGCACCCGCCCGGAAGCGCGCAGCAGGATGATCGTGCGCGGGACGATCAGCGCAGCGATTACGATGCCCGCGATCGCGTCGGCCTGGTACCACCCGAATGCCCAGATGGCAACGGCGCTCAGAATCACACCGACCGAGCCGAGGGCGTCGTTCATCACTTCGAGGAACGCGGCGCGCAGGTTGAGGTTCTGCTTGCGGCCCCCCATCAAGACGAGAAGCGAGACGATGTTGGCGATCAGCCCGACGACGCCGAAGAACAGCAGGCTTCCGGATGCGATCTCCGGAGGTTCGAACAGGCGCCGGATGCCCTCGACGAGCGCGAACAGGCCCACGGCGAGGAGCAGAGCGGCCTGTGCCAGCGCGCCGAGGACCTCCGCGCGACGCAATCCCCACGTGTGCGTCTCGGTCGGCGGGCGGTTCATGAGCTGCGCGGCGGTGACAGCCATGGCGAGCCCGATCACGTCCGTGAGCATGTGCGTCGCATCCACCAGCAGCGCCAAGCTGCCGGTGATGACCGATCCCACCACCTCGATCAGAAAGAACGAGAGCGTGATCGAGAATGCGATCAGAAGCCGGTTGCGCGGTGTCCGCCCCGCATCGCCGGCGTGGTCATGTCCGGTTCCCATGGTGTGCCTCCTTACGGTTCCCAGCCATTCATGGCCGCTGAATGATGTGGCGGGCGACGCGGGCCGCGTCCCGCAGCACGCCTTGGATCGTGTCACCGTCGGGATACCCGTACCGGGGCAGCCCGGCGGTGAACAGCCCAGGCATTGATGTGCGGCCCCGATTGCCCGGATGAGCGCGCACGTCGTCCGGCAGCCAGTCGTCGCCAGGCCGATAGCCAGTGGCGAAGACCACGGACGTCGGACAGAGCTGCCGTCCATCCGAGAGGATGACCTCTGCGCCGGTCGCTCCCACCGCAGCGGGCGCGATGTCGACTCCGGCCTCGCGCAGTTCCGCGTAGCTATCGGTGAACAGCGGCTCGGGCACCTGCCCCATGCCGAAGGGCCGCCGCCGGACGCCCGACATGGTGGGATACGCGGCAGCAGGCCGTCGACGTCGAGGGGTGCGGGTGGCCAGCGTGACGCGGTGGCTCGCGAGGAGTTCTCGGGCGAGCAGCACCCCCGCGTTCCCGCCGCCGACGATGAGGACGTCCCCGGCGGGGATCTGTCGTGGGTACTGGTACTGGCTGCTGTGCAGCACCGTGCCTGGCACCGTGAGGTCGGCGACCCAAGCGGGCATGTGGGGGCGGGCATGCGCGCCGGTGGCACAAACGACGTTCCGGGTCTGTACGTCGCCCGCGTCCGTGCTCAGCTCGAGCGTCGTACTGTTGCCCACTCGCCTCACGTCGTTCGCCTGCACCCCCCAGCGCGGGATGAGGCCGATGTGCTTCTCGAACGCGGCGAGGTACGACGCCATCTCATCGACACGTGGGTGCCGGCGAGGGTCGCCGGGGAAAGGGAACGGCGCGAGTGCGCTGTGTCGGGCCTCGCTGAGCAGCCTCATCGAGTGCCATCGCGACACCCAGCTGCGTATCCGCGGCGCCCGGTCGATCACGACGAAGTCGCGCTGCGGAACCAGTCCACGGAGCACGAGCTCGGCCGACACAGCCAATCCCGCCTGCCCCGCTCCGACGATGATCGCGCGTCGATGTGACAGCCCTAGCTCCTCAACGCGTGCATTCATACGATCAGGAAGATCACGGCGACGAACGACCAAACCAATGCGACCGCGAGGCACATGACCAGCGCGGCGGCCAGGACCAAAGCGGCCTTATTCCAGACTTTCAAGACAACAACTCCAAACAAGATCCACGAGAGGACAGCGCGCGGTCAGGCCACCGGCGCCACAGCATCACCCAAAGGGCGGCAAATAGCGGATCAGGTTCGGGAGATGGAGAGCTCGGTCAAAGTGACGGCGACACGCGCGCGCGCATGTGTGCAGGACACATGAGTCGGACACGCGCGACTGATCGAGAGGACCGATGGCGTTTGGCCGCGGAGCAGCCTCAGGAAGAACACCGCCAGCGCAAGCCCGCACAACGAGCCGAGTAGGCACGCGGCGAGCCCGAGCGTGGCTCCGCCGCCATCACCCGCGAGAACCATCGACACGGACGACGAGAACTCGGCCGTCGTCGGAGGGTCAGTGACTGAGGTCTGGCCAGTGACCGCGGCTGACGCGGTAGATACCACGGCATCCGACTCCGCATGGCAGGCCGTCCACGCACTGAGCACCATGAGCAGCGCCAGGATCGCGCCCGTAATGATCTTCGTTATCGCATGGCCGTCGCTCGTCCCCGCCCTCGTGTGGGTGGATCGGAGCAAGTCCATCAACGTCACTATAGATCCCGGCGCCGTCAGAGGGCTCCGCGGCAAATGTGTAGATCAGTGGCCCTCATCGGCGCGACCTTCTCAACGGGTCGGCCGTTCGTCTTGGGCAACTACCTTTCGCCGGGTCTCTTCCGGCGCCTGCTCGATCGCTCGCTCGAGCCGCTCAGTCCCGGCGTCGATTTCGCTGGCGTATCAAGCACGGATGTCGGCCTTGATCACGAGTGAAAGCCGCGACCCGAAGCGATGCCTGACGAATCTGCCCTTAAGGAAGTGGGTACCCGCAGAACTCGTGCGGCGGAAGAGCCGTGACGCGAAATCTGTGCCTCCACATCACCTCGCATAGGCGCGGATGCTTCGGACCGTCGTTGTGGGTCTCGAGCCGAGGTCGTCGAGAAGAGGCGTGTGGGTGACCTGTCCTCGCCAACCGTTGGTGCCTGAGGAAACAGGAAGCGCGCGCGCAACTGGCCACCTAAGCCTCGGCAACTCAAGAAGCTGGACGCGCGCGGCTTCGCCGCGAGCGCGAGGGTGGAACCGCTTGTCGACACCGAGCCGCTATGTCGAGGTCCGCCGCGCTCCGAGTTTCGCGAACGGATGTCGCGAGTTTCGCGAACATCCCGTGGAGGGGCTGACGGGAATCGAACCCGCGCTGTCTGCTTGGGAAGCAGAAGTTCTGCCATTGAACTACAGCCCCGTACGCGCCGCAGCGCGTGTCAGTCAGCATAACAGCGGTCGGCGGGTGGCCGTCGACGCACCGAGTCCCCATCCCTCCGAGAGGCATGGGGACTCAGCGGGGCCGGGCGGGTCAGCCCTTCTTGTGCTTCTTTCCCCCGGTGATCCGGCGCGCGACCATCAGGAGACCGATCACACCGGCGGCGGCGACCCACGGCTTACGGCGTGCCATCGACTTCGCCTGGGTGAGCATGGCCTCCGGATCGCTGTCGGCGACCCAGGACGAGGCCTGGTTCAGGCCCGCTGCCGCCTTGCCGGCGAGGCCGCTCACGACGCCGTCGCCCTCCGCGAGGGCACTGACCTTCTCGCCCACCGTGCGCAGGCCATCGGCGACGACGTGCTGGGCGGAGGTCGCGCCGCCGGCTGAGCCGGTCGAGCCCGATTCCGTCGAACTGGCCTCCGGCCCCGGGTCGGGCGAGGTCGCATCCGGGTCGGCGTTGGCGGCGCTCGAGGCCTGCGCAGCGGGCTGCGCCTCGGTGGGCTCCGAGCCGCCGGCGGACGCGTCCGGCTCGCCCGTGCCGGCGTCCGGCTCGGCGGAGGCCGGCTCCTCAGGGCCCGGCGCGCCGGCGGGTGGCTGCGGCGCGACCTGCGCCGCCACCGTGGCCGGGGTCACCGGCTCCGAGGGTGCATCCGGCGTCTGATCAGAGTTCTGCGACATACGCGGCTCCTTCCACCTTCCTGACGAATGCCCCCGATGTAACCGGGTTCCGACGCGCTTCGCCTCCCGCTTGACGGGAGCGGTGAGGTGTGTCACGGGAGAAGCCACCGACCACACCCGATCCCCACCTGTGGACAAACGCCCACCCGGCACCGCCTGTGGACGAGCTATCTTCCTCCGCTACGTCGCTTCGAGGCTCTCGGTCGCTCGCCGCGCTCCGCCGACGCGGCCCGGGACAATACAGTGGATCCGTGCTGCTCTCGGATCGCGACATCAAGGACGAGCTCGACTCCGGCCGCGTCGGCCTGCAACCGTACGACCCCGCGATGGTGCAGCCGTCGAGCGTCGACGTGCGGCTCGATCGGTACTTCCGGCTGTTCGACAACCACAAGTACCCGTTCATCGACCCGGCCGAGGATCAGCCCGACCTCACGCACCTGGTCGAGGTCGCCTCCGATGAGCCGTTCATCCTGCACCCCGGCGAGTTCGTGCTGGGCTCGACCTACGAGACGGTGACCCTGCCCGACGACATCGCCGCTCGCCTCGAGGGGAAGTCGTCGCTGGGGCGCCTGGGCCTGCTGACGCACTCCACCGCAGGCTTCATCGACCCCGGCTTCTCCGGACACGTGACGCTCGAGCTGTCGAACGTCGCGACGCTGCCCATCAAGCTGTGGCCGGGCATGAAGATCGGGCAGCTGTGCTTCTTCCGGCTGACCTCGCCCGCCGAGAACCCGTACGGCTCGGGCGCCTACGGCAACCGCTACCAGGGCCAGCGCGGCCCCACGGCGTCGCGCTCGTTCCAGCGCTTCCACCGCACGGACGTCTCGGTGACGGACGCGGGCTCGTTCGGCTCCTAGCCGCCCACCCGTCTCGGCACCTCCACCGCCGGGGAACGGGACGCCCACCCACCGCGCGTCGCGGGCATGACCGCGTGGATGCCCGCGGCGGAAAACCTCCGTGAACGCCGTCTGAACAATGCCGCGACCGGAATATCCGGCCGCGCGCGGGGTGTCAGGCTGGGGTGTCGACCGCTCGCGCGACCGCGATCGAAGCGGCGATCGACACGGACGGGGGGTTCCGATGAGTGCTGCCGACACGGTTGCGGCGGGGATCGCCACGCCCGCTCCGACGACGCGCGACGTGTGTGTGGAGCCGCCCGCCCTCGCCATGGTGTGGACCGGCGCGGGGCGCCCGCACGAGACCGTCGCGGTGCCGGGCGTCGTGCTGGGCCCGGGGGAGGCCCTCGTGGCCATCGAGCTCGCGACGATCTGCGGATCGGATGTGCACACCGTCGAAGGGGGCCTCCCGGCTTCCAGCCCGCTCGTGCTCGGACACGAGTGCGTCGGACGCGTGACAGCCGTCGCCGACGGCGTGCGCGCGGTCGACGGCGCCCCCGTGCACGTCGGCGACCGCGTCGTGTGGTCGGCCACGGCCAGCTGCCGCGACTGCGACCGGTGCCGCCGGGGGCTGCCCCAGCTCTGCCGCTCGCTGCGGACCTACGGGCGCGAGCGCATCCAGCCGCGCTGGGAGCTCACCGGAGGCTTCGCGACCCACGCCCATCTGCGCGCGGGCACGGCGATCGCGCGCGTGGGCGAGACGCTGCGTGCCGAGGTGCTCGCTCCGGCGGCGTGCGCGGGCGCCACCGCGTGGGCAGCGCTCGCGCGGGCAGAGGAGGTGGCCGACGTCGACGGCGCCATCCTGCTCGTTCTGGGGGCGGACCTCATCGGCCTGACGGCATGCGCCATGGCGGCCGATCGCGGCGCGACCGTGGTGGTCGCCGATCCGGATCCCGCCCGCCGGGCGCTGGCCGCCCGATTCGGCGCGGTGCAGGCGATCGATTCGCGCAGCGGCCGGGCGCTGACGGCCGCGCTGGCGGCCACGGGCCGCGCCGAGTGCGACATCGTGCTCGAGACGTCCGGATCGCCGCGTGCCGTGCGCGGGGCTCTCGACGTCGTGGGCGTCGGGGGCGTGGTGCTGCTGGTCGGCAGCGCGGTCGCACGCGAGCCGCTGCCCCTCGACCCCGAGCGGCTCGTGCGGGGACTGATCACCGTGCGCGGGGTGCAGGGCTATGCCCCGCGGGATCTCGACGGCGCGATCGGCTACCTGCGCGAGCGCGGAGCGGACCGCCCGTTCGACGAGCTCGTGAGCGCGCGCTACCCGCTGGCGCAGCTCGACCGGGCCCTCGCGGCGGCCGCCGCGGGCACCGCCGTGCGCGTGGCCATCGACCCGCGCGACGCCGCCCGGCGCCGCTGAGGTCACGGGCCGCTCGGCGGTCAGCCCGCGACGTCTCCGTCGACGTACACCCACCGGCCGCCGCGCCGCTCGAAGCGGCTGCGCTCCGACAGCGCTCCCATGCCCGCCGGCGTCTGGTACACCGCCACGAACTCGACCTCGCGGTCGGTGGCGTCGACGATCTCGAGGCCGATCCACGTCAGGCCGTCCTCGAAATCCACGTCTGCCGGCCGCGTGCGCGGATGCCACGTGCGCAGCAGATAGTCGGCGTCGTGCTTCGCGAACGCGCTGTACCTCGAGCGCATGAGCTCTTCGGGCGTCTCCGCGAGCCGTGCGCCGACGTGCAGCGCGCCGCAGCATGCGCGGTAGGTGAGGTCGCTCCCGCAGGGGCACGGATCGAGGGTCACCGATTCAGCGTAGGCGGCCGGACAGGCGGATGGCCGCGCCCCGGCAAGCGGGACGCGGCCATCCTGTCGCGAGGGGAGGGCTCAGCCGACCTTCGCCCAGGGGCCGTGCTTGTCGCCCGGCGCCTGGTTGCGGGTCCACCACTTGGCCTCGTACGTGGCGCCCTTGTACGTCACCGTGTCGCCGGTGTTGAAGATGCGCGACGCGGTCCAGGCCGGGACGCCGTTGGCGTCGACGGCGCCCAGCTCCTGCCACGGACCATTGGGGTCGCCCGGCTTCTGGCCCTTGGTGTACCAGGATGCGAGCCACTCGGCGCCGTTGTAGGTGACGACCTCGCCGCCCTGGTAGGCGGTCTTGGCGTCCCACGGCACGGGAGCCGGCGCGTCGGAGGCGCGCTTGACCGCGATGGTCATCGTGCCCTTCTTCGCGTTCTGCTCCGTGACCGTGATCGACGTGCCGGTGCCGCCCACCTTCACCGAGTTGCCGGGGTTGGCCTCGTCGTAGTAGGCGTTCGGGTCGGTGTCGTCGAAGGTCGGCAGCGCCTTCTGCGCGGGCACCTTCAGGGTCGTCATGCCCGCCTCGGTCTCGCGGTGCAGCGAGATCGCATCGGTCTTCTGCAGGCCGAACGTCGCGTCGAACGACTGGATGCGGTTGCGCGCGATCGTGCCATCCGACCACGTCAGCGCCTTGGCGCGCGCGTCGACCGGCAGGGCCTCGCCGCCGCCCGGGTGCTGCGACACGTTGTTGTCGGCGTACAGGCTGTTCACGTACCAGACCAGCATGCCGTCCTGGTACGGGAAGTGCTCGACCTTGTCGGGGCTGGTCAGGCCCCAGCCGAAGTTGTACGGCCCGGTGCGGAGGGTGGCGTCGTAGCCGCCGTACACGCGGTTCTCCGCGATGTAGAAGTGGCTGTACGGCTGCAGGTAGCCGCCGTTCTCGATGACCGAGAAGCCCTCGAGCGTCCAGTCGCTGGCCCCGTCATCCGTGGTCAGCGCGTCGCCCACGGCGATCGCGTCGACCTGGAAGCCGGGGAACGTCGCCGCGACGTCGGTCCAGTAGCGGAAGCGCACCTGCGCGGTCTCGCCCGCGTAGGCCGACAGGTCGGCCGTGAGGTCGACCCAGCCGTCGCTCGCACCCGTGATGCCGAAGCCCGCGTTCTGCGTGTTCGGGTCGTCCGTGGTCGAGAGGTTCGTCTGCACCGGAGTCCACGTCGAGCCGTCGGTCGAGACCTCGAGGTACGCGTAGTCCCAGTCGGCCTCGATGTCGTAGCTGGCCTTGGCCGTCAGCGTGCCGCCGGCGGGAACCGTGAACGCGGGGCTCGTCGCCGTGACGTCGAGGTTGTCGCCCGCGCCCGAGTACAGCTGCTTGGTGCCTTCGAACGCCTCGCCGACCTCCACGAAGTGCTCGCCGTCCGGCAGGTCGACGATCGCCGCCTGGGCGCCGAGCGTGTTGGCGTGGTAGGCGGGGCCCAGCTTGACGACGCCGTTCGCGTCGGCCTCGACCACCTCGTAGTCGAGCCACCCGAGGAACAGCTTCTCGTTCGGGCCCATGTGGTTCGGCGTCGTGCCGATCGAGCCGTCGCCGTGGCCGAGCCACGAGCCCGAGCTCATGAGGGTCCAGTACGCGGTGCCGTTCTCGCCGCCGTTGGTGTCGTAGTAGTCGGGCAGACCGAGGTCATGGCCGAACTCGTGTGCGAACACGCCCAGGCCGCCGTTCTCGGGCTCGGTCGTGTAGTCGCGGATCCAGATGTCGCTGTCGCCGATCTTGACGCCGCCCAGCTTGGCGTAGTCGGCCGGGCCCTCCGTGTACGTGCCCGCCTGACCCGCTGCCCAGCGGTGCGACCAGATCGCCCACTCGGGCGCGCCCGCCTCCTCGCCGTCGCCGGCGTGCACGGCCTGGAAGTGGTCGATGTAGCCGTCGGGCTCGTTGATGATGCCGTCGCCGTCGGCGTCGTAGCGGTCCCACACGTCGTAGCTGCGCAGCTCGGCCACGATCTCGTCGCGCGACTTGCCGGCGGCGACCTGCGCGTCGTACCAGGCGTTCGCGGTGTCCTGGATGAAGCGCGTCATGTCGGCCTGCGACTCGGTCTGGCCGTACGACGCCTCGTTGTTGGCGATCTGAACCCAGTCGCTGACGCCGCCCTCGAGGTCGAAGCGGCCCGACGACATCTCGTCGTACACGCCCTTCATCGACTCGCCCTCGCCGAAGAACATGTCCTCGTAGTGGGCGCGCGAGAAGTCCGGGAGCCAGTAGGTCGAGTTGTCCTCGGCATCCGGCTCGGGGATCTCGTTGTGCAGGGGGCCGACAGGGGCGTCGGGGAAGCGCGGGTCGACTGTGTCGCCGAACTCGACCAGGATCGTGAACAGCTGCGCCGTCTCGGCGGTGCCGTACTCGACGTACTGGCCGGGCTTGAGCTCCACGACCTCGCTGGCGGTCTTGCCCTTGCCGGTCTTGGTGACCGACGCGTCGCCGGTGGCGACCAGCTCCGCGGCCTTCTGCTTCTCGGCCGTGCGCTTCTCGGCCAGGGGGTCGGGGCGGTTGTGGCTGTGCTCTTCGGCGTGCGTTTCCGGCTCGACGGCGGGTGCCGGCGCGGCCGATGCCGCGGTCGGCACGAGCAGCGAACCCGTCAGCAGGATGGCCGCGGTGCCGAGCGCGCAGGTGGTGCGTGTCTTCACTGTTCCTCCGGGGATGTGACGATCGGCGGCCGGATGGTCGTCGATCAAGCCGTGCGCGGATGCCCGAGGAGGGCCGGTGGGGACGCACGGCGGATCACAGAACTTTCTCAGGCATCCTGTTTCGCCGTCGTTAAAACACCCGGATGTGACAGCGGGATGGGCAGGGGTGCCCATCCCGCTTGCCATATCGTCGGTCAGCAGCTGCGGCCCACGTGCGTTCCGAACTCGTGTCGGCCGAAACCGTGGCCGTGGTGGCCGTGGCGCGGGTGCTCACCGAAGCGGTGGCCGCGGTGGCCGCGGTCGTGGCCGAAGCCGTGCCGGCGCGGACCGCGAGCGCCGAAGCGCAGCGCCTCGTCGTCGCCGCCGAGCCGGCGGGCGATGGCCTCCAGCGTGCGCAGCGTGGTGGCGAGGTCCTGGGCGGGCACCGCGCCCGCGACGCGCTCGCGCACGGCGTCGACCTTCTCCGCGAGCCGGTGCTTCGCGGCGCGGCCCGCGTCGGTCAGCGTCCACTGCCCGTCGCTCGCCGCGATCCAGCCGAGCTCGGCGAGGTGGACGATCCGCTTGGGGTGGCGTGCCATCCGATCCCGCACGCGCTGGGACAGCGCCTCGTCGACGTCGCCGTCGAGCGCGTTCAGGATCATCCAGTCGCGTCGCGAGACCGGCTCGTCGTCGAAGGCGGCCGCGAACTCGCGCGAGATGAGGCCGTCGACGGCGCGCAGCCAGAAGCCCAGGGGGCGACGGTCGGCGGGGGCGGGGTGGTCTGTGGTGTTCTCCATGGGAGCTCCTTCTTGTATGTCTCTAAGCATGTATATGCACAATGACATGTAATGCACATGCATGTCAAGTGGCATGTAGTTTGGAGGGATGGTCGACCAGCGAGATCCCGCCTCTCAGATCGCCGAGGCGCTCGGCCGCCTTCGGGGCCCGTGGGCTCCCGGCATGCGCGGTGCGGGCCCGTTCGGTGCAGGCCCGTTCGGCGGGGGCCCGTTCGGTGGGGACTCGTTCGGCGGCCCGCGGGGCTTCGCCGCCCACGGCCACGGCCACGGCCACGGCCACGCCGGCGACCACGGCCACGGCGGCCATGGGGACCACGGCCACGGCGATGACGATCACGGCCACGGGCACGGCCATGGCCACGGTGACCACGGCCGCGGCGGTCGCGGCCCGCTGGGGCGGGGGATGGCGCGGCTGCGCCTGCTCGAGTCGCTTGCGACGGCCGGCTCGGCGCAGTCGGTCGGTGCGCTCGCGGATGCGCTCGGGGTCGATCAGCCGCGTGCGAGCCGTCTGGTGCAGGGCGCGGTCGAGGCGGGCCTGGCGCGGCGGGAGGCGGACCCCTCCGACGCACGGCGCACCCTCGTGGCGCTCACCGGCGAGGGGCGGGCGATCGTCGATCGCAGCCGCGGCGCACGCGCCGATGCCGTCTCGCAGGCCCTCGAGAACTTCACGCCGGCGGAGCGCGAGCAGCTGGCCATCCTGCTCACGCGGCTGGCCGACGCCTGGCCCCGCTGACAACACGTGCCCTCACCGGCGACACGCCATCTGCGCGCTCAGACGGCGTGTCCTCGCTGAGGGAACGTGTCGTCGCGTCGGCAGGGGCGATCAGCGCACGGGCTTCACCGGCAGCAGGAGCAGCAGCCCCGCCAGCAGCACGACCATGATGCCCAGGATGCCGAAGTGCGCCTGGTCGCCCGAGAGGCTCACGAAGATCGCGAAGGCCGTCGGTGCGAGGAACGACACCGCGCGCCCCGTCGTGGCGTAGAGGCCGAAAACCTCGCCCTCTCGCCCCGGCGGGATGAGCCGGGCCAGGAACGTGCGCGACGCCGACTGCGCGGGACCGACGAACAGGCACAGCGCGAGGCCGGCCGTCCAGAACACGATCTGGCCGCCGTCGTGCAGGATGAACACGAGCGTGCCGGCGACGATCAGCCCGACCAGCGCCGTCACGATCACGGGCTTGGCGCCGAGGCGGTCGTCGAGCACGCCGACCGCGATGGTCGAGACGCCCGCGACCACGTTGGCGGCGATCGCGAAGATGATGACCTCGCCCGCGCTGAAGCCGAACACCGACGCGGCCAGCACGCCCCCGAACGTGAACACGCCCGCGAGGCCGTCGCGGAACACCGCGCTCGCGATCAGGAACCACAGCGTGTTGCGCGAGTCGCGCCACAGGCCCGCGATGTCGCGCCCCAGCCGCGCGTACGAGGCGAGGAAGCCCACCCGCTCGCGCCGCGTGCCGACGCCCTGGTACTCGGGCACCGCGAACAGCACCGGCAGCGCGAAGACGCCGAACCACAGCGCCGAGATGAGCACCGTGATCCGGATGTCCATGCCGTCTTCGCCCGTCACGCCGAACAGGCCCACCTCGGGGCTGATGAAGCCGAAGTAGACGATGAGCAGCAGCACGATGCCGCCGACGTAGCCCATGCCCCATCCGAAGCCGCTGACCCTGCCCACCGATCGCGGGGTCGACACCTGCGACAGCATCGCGTTGTAGTTGACGCCCGCGAACTCGAAGAAGACGTTGCCGGCCGCCACCAGCAGCAGGCCCAGCCAGAGGTAGGACGGGTCGGGGCGAACGAAGAACATCGCGGCGGTGAGCGCGACCACGATGTACGTGTTGACAGCGAGCCACAGCTTGCGACGGCCGGACGAGTCGGAGCGCTGACCCGTGACGGGCGCCAGCAGCGCGATCACCAGGCCGGCGCCGGCGAGCGCCCAGCCGAGCTGCGCCTCGACCGTGCCCTCCTCGCCGAAGCTCGCGCTGGTGAGGTACACGGTGAACACGAACGTCGTCACGACGGCGTTGAAGGCCGCGGACCCCCAGTCCCACAGGCCCCACGCCACGACGGCGCGCTTTCGCGTGCGCACGGGTGCGGCGGCGGGGTCCGCCGCGGGGATCGCGTCGGTGGGCACCAGGGCGGGCACGCCGCTTCGCGGGGCGTCGTCGGGGCTGCTCATGAGAGCGAGCGTAGGGCTGCGCGGTGAACGGGCGGTGCTCCGACACCGGTTCGGATGCGCGGGGTGGTGCGGATCCGGAACTTGAGTCGCCCTGTATCAAGTTTGATTGACAGTCGTCGCGGTCGGGCGTATCCTTGAGTCAGCGCGGCTCAAGATCGCGCGCAGGCTTCATCAGAACGTCCAGCAGAAGGAGCATCAAATGGCACGTGCTGTGGGTATCGACCTCGGAACGACCAACTCGGTCGTCAGCGTCCTCGAGGGCGGCGAGCCGAAGGTCATCGCGAACGCGGAGGGCTTCCGCACCACGCCGTCGGTCGTGGCGTTCACCAAGGACGGCGAGGTGCTGGTCGGCGAGACCGCCAAGCGCCAGGCCGTGACGAACGTCGAGCGCACCATCGCGTCGGTCAAGCGCCACATCGGCACCGACTGGACCTTCGACGTCGACGGCAAGAAGTACACGCCGCAGGAGATCTCGGCGCGCATCCTCATGAAGCTCAAGCGCGACGCCGAGCAGTACCTGGGCGACACCGTGACCGACGCCGTCATCACGGTCCCGGCCTACTTCAACGACGCCGAGCGCCAGGCCACCAAGGACGCCGGTGAGATCGCGGGCCTCAACGTGCTGCGCATCATCAACGAGCCCACCGCCGCGGCCCTCGCCTACGGGCTCGACAAGGGCAAGGAGGACGAGCTCATCCTGGTGTTCGACCTGGGTGGCGGCACGTTCGACGTGTCCCTGCTCGAGGTGGGCAAGGACGACGACTTCTCGACCATCCAGGTGCGCGCCACCGCCGGTGACAACCGCCTGGGCGGCGACGACTGGGACCAGCGCATCGTCGACTATCTGATCAAGCAGTTCAAGGAGACGACGGGCGTCGACGTCTCGGGCGACAAGATCGCCCTGCAGCGCCTCAAGGAGGCCGCGGAGCAGGCGAAGAAGGAGTTGTCGAGCTCGACCTCCACGTCGATCAACCTGCCCTACCTGTCGCTCACCGAGTCGGGCCCCGTGTCGCTGTCGGAGACGCTGACGCGCGCGAAGTTCGAGGAGCTCTCGAAGGACCTGCTCGAGCGCACCAAGAAGCCGTTCGAGGATGTCATCCGCGAGGCCGGCATCAAGGTGTCGGACATCGCCCACGTCGTGCTCGTCGGCGGATCGACCCGCATGCCTGCGGTGTCGGAGCTCGTCAAGCGCGAGACCGGCAAGGAGCCCAACAAGGGCGTGAACCCGGACGAGGTCGTCGCCGTCGGCGCCGCCCTGCAGGCCGGCGTCCTGAAGGGCGAGCGCAAGGACGTGCTGCTCATCGACGTCACCCCCCTGAGCCTCGGCATCGAGACCAAGGGCGGCATCATGACCAAGCTGATCGAGCGCAACACCGCCATCCCGACCAAGCGCAGCGAGACCTTCACGACGGCCGACGACAACCAGCCGTCGGTGTCGATCCAGGTGTTCCAGGGCGAGCGTGAGTTCACGCGCGACAACAAGCCGCTCGGCACGTTCGACCTGACCGACATCGCGCCCGCGCCGCGCGGCGTGCCGCAGATCGAGGTCACGTTCGACATCGACGCCAACGGCATCGTGCACGTCTCGGCGAAGGACAAGGGCACCGGCAAGGAGCAGTCGATGACGATCACGGGCGGCTCGTCGCTGCCCAAGGACGACATCGAGCGCATGGTGCGCGAGGCCGAGGAGCACGCGGCCGAAGACAAGAAGCGCCGCGAGGCCGCCGAGGTGCGCAACCAGGCCGAGACGCTGTCGTACTCGATCGAGAAGCTGATCAAGGAGAACGACGACAAGCTGCCCGCCGACGTCAAGGAGTCGGTGCAGGCGGATGTCGACGAGCTCAAGAAGGCGCTCGCGGGCGACGACGACGAGGCCGTGAAGGCCGCGTTCGACAAGCTCAACGAGAGCCAGACCAAGCTCGGCGGGGCGATCTACGCGCAGGCTCAGGCCGAGCAGGCCGCGCCCGCGTCGGATGCCCCGGCCGGTGACCAGGCGGCCGACGACGACGTGATCGACGCCGAGGTGGTCGAGGACGACGAGGACAAGAAGAGCTGATGAGCGACAAGGACTTCGAGCAGCCCGACCGCAACGACGGCGACGAGGTCCAGCCTGGAGCCGAGGGGGCGGACGCGCAGGACGCGACCGCCCCTGAGGCGCCTCAGGCGGGCACCTCGGAGGAGCAGGACGGCGTTCCCGCCGACGACGAGGCCGCGAACACGGCCGACGGTCCCGGTGGCGCCAAGCAGGGCGAGCCCGAGCTCACGGTCGACGACATCCTGAACATCGGCCAGAGCGACGAGGCCGCTGAGCAGGAGAAGAGCGACTACGAGACGCAGCTGCTGCACGACCTCAAGCGCCTGCAGGCCGAGTACGCCAACTACCGCCGGCGCACCGAGGAGCAGCGCCACGTCGAGATCGCGCGCGCGAAGGGCGAGGCCGTCAAGGGCCTCATCCCCGTGCTCGACGACCTCGACCGCGCCGAGAAGCACGGCGATCTCGGCGAGGGCACCCCGTTCGCCGCGATCGCCGAGAAGGTGCGCGGCGTGGCCGAGCGGATGGGACTGGTCGCGTACGGCGCGGCGGGCGAGACGTTCGACCCGCAGCAGCACGAGGCGATCTTCCAGCAGCCCACGCCCGGTGCGACCGAGGCGACGATCCTCGAGGTCGTCGAGCTGGGCTACCGCCTCGGCGACATCGAGCTGCGCGCGGCCAAGGTCGTCGTCGCGGTTCCCGCGGAGTAGTTCGACAGGTCGATTCGAGGCGTCTCGCCTGCGCCCTGCCGCCCCGCTCGACGATCGGGCACCCCCGTCGTCGAGCGGGCGCGGCGCAGACGAGACGCCCCCAGCCTCAGGAGAAGGTGAAGATGGCCAGTCAGGACTGGTTCGAGAAGGACTTCTACAAGGTCCTGGGTGTGTCGAAAGACGTCAGCGCGGCTGATCTCAAGAAGACGTACCGCAAGCTGGCGCGGCAGTACCACCCCGACTCCAACCCGGGGGACGCAGCCGCCGAGGCGAAGTTCAAGGAGATCAGCGAGGCATACGCCGTGCTCTCCGACCCCGCGCAGAAGGAGGAGTACGACCAGATCCGCGCGATGGGATCGGGCGCTCGCTTCACCGCGGGCGGCGGCGGCGCGGGTGGCTTCGACGACGTGTTCAGCGCGTTCACGCAGAACCGCGGATCGGCCCAGGACTTCGACGACATCTTCGCGATGTTCAACCAGGGCGGGGGCGGGCGGTTCGGTTCCGGCGGCTTCGGCCGGTCCACCGGCGGCTTCCGCGGCTTCGGCGGTCCGCAGAAGGGCGCCGACGTGCGGGCGCGCACGACCATCGACTTCGTCACCGCCGCCAAGGGCGAGACCATCTCGCTGCAGAGCGAGGAGGGCAAGCCCTTCAAGATCAAGATCCCGGCCGGCGTGGCGGACGGGCAGAAGATCCGACTGCGGGGCAAGGGCCGCCCGTCGCCGGACGGCGGCGAGAACGGCGACATCGTCGTCGAGGTGGCGGTGCGACCGCATCCGGTGTTCGTGCGCGAAGGACTGAACCTGCGCGTGGTCGTGCCCGTGACGTTCGCGGAGGCGGCTCTCGGGGCCACGATCGAGGTGCCGACGCTGGGCGGCGACCCCGTCAAGCTCCGGGTCGCGCCCGGAACCCCGTCGGGCCGCGTGCTGCGCGTCAAGGGACGCGGCATCGCGTCGCAGAAGGGCACGGGCGACCTGCTGGCCGAGGTGCAGGTGGTCGTGCCGGCGCACCTCGACGACGAGGCTCGTGAGGCGCTCGCGCGCTTTGTCGAGGTGGGGCCGCAGGGCGACCCGCGCGCCGACCTGATGAGCAAGGCGCACGGCTCGTAGCCTGGGCGTGTCCCCGTTGTGGCCGCTATGGCACCCGCATTCCGGCCACAGGTGGGACACGGCGACGGCGATTAGGGCCGCAAGTGGGACATGCACCGCGACGGGAGGAGGATCGGATGAGCGACACGTACGACATCGATGAGGACGCGCCCCTCTTCGCGATCGCGGTCGCGGCCGAGCTGGCGGGCATGCACCCGCAGACCCTGCGGCAGTACGACCGCATCGGCCTGGTCGTGCCGGGCCGCACGCGTGGCGGATCCCGCCGCTACTCGCCGCGCAACATCGAGCAGCTGCGCGAGGTCGCCCGCCTGTCGGGCGAGGGCATGAGTCTCGCCGCCATCGCGCGCGTGCTGGACCTCGAGGATGAGGTGCGCGATCTGCGTCGCCGCGTCGGCGAGCTGGAATCCCGTCTGCGCCACGAGATCGAGAACCGTCCCGGCGCCCGCGTCTTCGCGGCCGGTGCGACAGGATCCGTCGTCACGCTGAGGGCCGGAACGCGCGTGCGCCGCAGCGCCGACCTGGTGCTGTGGAGGCCGCCGGAGCGATGACCCCCGTCACGTGGCAAGCCCTCGGCGAGGCCGTCCCCATCTGGCCCGGACGGGAGTGGCCGCTGGGTGCCACGTGGTCACCCGACAGCACGAACTTCGCGGTCTACGCCCCCTACGCCTCGTCCGTCGAGCTGTGCCTCTTCGACGACGCCGGCCGCGAGACCCGCCACCGGCTCACGGAGCACACGCTGGGCATCTGGCACGGCGCGCTGCCGGATGTCGTGCCCGGTCAGCGGTACGGGTTCCGGGTCGACGGTCCGTGGGATCCGAAGAACGGTCTGCGCTTCAACCCGCACAAGCTGCTGCTCGACCCGTACGCGCTCGCGACGAGCGGCACGATCATCGCCGAGCAGCCCATCTACGGATCCCGCGAGGGCGATCCGGCCGTGCGCGACGACACCGACTCGTCCGGCTACACGGCGCGCAGCGTGGTGGTCGACCGGGCGTTCGACTGGGAGGACGACCGCCCGCCGGCCACGCGCTGGCGTGACACCGTGATCTACGAGCTGCACGTCAAGGGCTTCACGAAGCTGCACGACCGCATCCCCGAGCACCTGCGCGGCACGTACGCCGGCCTGGCCCACCCGGCCGTCACCTCGTACCTGCGCGACCTCGGCGTGACGGCGGTCGAGCTTCTGCCCGTGCAGCAGTTCTTCTCGGAACCAGCGCTGCTCGAGCGGGGTCTCACCAACTACTGGGGCTACAACACGATCTCGTACTTTGCGCCCGACGCGACGTACAGCTCGTCGGGCGATCGCGGCGGCCAGGTCGCCGAGTTCAAGCAGATGGTCAAGGCGCTGCACCGCGAGGGCATCGAGGTCATCCTCGACGTCGTCTACAACCACACCGCCGAGGCCGGGCCGGAGGGGCCGACGTTGTCGTTCCGCGGTCTCGACGACCGCGGCTTCTACAAGCGCGTCGTCGCCGCGGACGGCGGATTCGACGACCGCTACTGGGACGTGACCGGATGCGGCAACACGGTGAACGCGTGGAACCCGCTGGCGCTGCGGCTCATCCTGGACTCGCTGCGCTACTGGGTGACCGAGATGCACGTCGACGGCTTCCGCTTCGACCTCATGTCGGCGCTCACACGCACGGGCTACGACGTCGACTTCGACTGTGCGCTGCTGATCGCGATCGGACAGGACCCGATCCTGCGGCACGTGAAGCTCATCGCGGAGCCGTGGGATGTGTCGATGGAGGGATACCTCGTCGGCCGGATGCCGCCGCCCTGGGCGGAGTGGAACGACAAGTACCGCGACACGGTGCGCGACTTCTGGCGTGGGCGGGCCCCCATCCGCGACGTGGCGACCCGCCTCGCCGGGTCGAGCGACCTCTACGCCGACGATGGACGCAGCGCGTACAACTCCATCAACTTCATCACGGCGCACGACGGCTTCACGGTGCGAGACCTGGTCAGCTACGACAGCAAGCACAACGAGGCCAACGGGGAGCGCAACCGCGACGGCACCGACAACAACCGCTCGTGGAACCACGGCGTGGAGGGCGAGACCGACGACGCGGAGATCGTGGCCCTGCGTCGTCGGCAGGCGGCGAACATGATGGCCACGCTGTGCCTGTCGAACGGCGTTCCCATGCTCACCGCCGGCGACGAGCGCGGGCGCACCCAGCGCGGCAACAACAACGCGTACTGCCAGGACAACGAGATCTCGTGGATGGACTGGAGCGCGGACGACGCGTGGCTCGACGTCTACGAGGTCACGAAGGCGGCCCTGCGGCTGCGCCGCGAGCATCCGGCGCTGAGGCAGCGGCACTGGTTCGAGGGGCGGCCCACCATCCAGGGCGGCCCGAACGACCTCGCCTGGCTGCACCCGAGCGGCCGGCTCATGCGCCGTGACGACTGGACCGACGGGGGTCTGCGCACGATCGGGATGTTCGTCTCGGGCGCCCCGCTGCGCGAGCCCGGTCCGCAGGGACAGCAGCTGATCGACAGCTCGTTCCTGCTCTGGTTCAACGCCGCCGACACGGCGGTCGACGTGCCGCTGCCCCAGAACGAGTGGGTCTGCGTGGGCGACGTCGTGCTGTCGACGGATCCGGACGTCCCCGAGGGTGCCCGTGTCGAGGCCGGCACGACCCTGACCCTCGGCCCCCGGACCGTCGTCGTGGTCCGCTCCACCCAGGCCGTTGACTAGCGTCGGGCAGATTCACTGGCGTCGGCGACGCTAGCGAGTGCGCCGGGCGCTAGTGAAGCCCCGGGCTCTGCGCCCCGGCGCTAGTGAACCCGCCGGGCGCTAGTGAACCGCCGGGGGCTAGTCAACCGGCCGGGTTCAGCCCCCCGGTTGTTGGCTAGCGCCGGGCGGATTCACTCGCGTCGGCGACGCTAGCGAGTGCGCCGGGCGCTAGTAAACCCGCCGGGCGCTAGCGAACCGGGCGGGTCCACCCCCGCCGGGCGCTAGTAACCCGCCGGGCGCTAGTAAACCCGCCGGGCGCTAGTAAACCCGCCGGGCGCTAGTAACGCCCCGCGGAGCTACGCCAGCGCGGCGAGGCCGAGCTCGGCCGTCGAGGCGAGGTGCGCGTTCTTCGGTACCACGCGCACGGTGTAGCCGAACGGACCCGCGCGGTCCAGGCGCACGCTGCCCGCGAAGCAGACGCGCCCGCCGGCGAACTCGTCGAGGGGGCTCAGCCGCGCGATCCGCACCGAAGAGAGCTGATCGTCGCCCTCGGCACGCCCATGGATCAGCTGCACCTCGACGTCGTCGGGCGTCAGACCGCCCAGCGCGACGTAGGCCTGCACCGACAGCTCGGCGCCCACCTCGGCGGCCTGATCCACGCCGGCCGACTCGACGTGGTCGACCCGCACGTCGTGCCAGGCCTCGCGCACGCGGCGCTTCCATGCCGCGAGCTCGATCGCGCCGGCGAAGTCGCCGTCCAGCGCCCGCGCCGCGGCGGCGGCCGGCGCGTAGAGCTGCCCCACGTAGTCGCGCACCATGCGGGTGGCGAGCACCTTGGGGCCGAGCGAGTCGAGGGTGTGCCGCATCATCTCCATCCATCGGCGCGGAACGCCCTCGGCGTCGCGATCGTAGAACCGAGGGGCGATCTCGCGTTCGATCAGGTCGTACAGTGCGGTGGCCTCGAGGTCGTCGCGCTTGTGCGGGTCGTCGAGGCCGTCGGCCGACGGGATGGCCCACCCGTTCTCGCCGTCGTACCACTCGTCCCACCACCCGTCGAGGATCGACAGGTTCAGGCCGCCGTTGAGCGCGGCCTTCATGCCGCTCGTACCGCAGGCCTCGTACGGCCGCAGCGGGTTGTTGAGCCACACGTCGCACCCCGGGTACAGGTGCTGGGCCATGCCGATGTCGTAGTTCGGCAGGAACACGATGCGGTGGCGCACGCCCGCGCCGTCGGCGAACCGCACGAGCTCCTGGATGAGCCGCTTGCCCCCGTCGTCGGCCGGATGCGCCTTGCCCGCGATCACGAGCTGCACCGGGCGCTCGGGATCGAGCAGCAACCGCGCGAGGCGCTCCTGGTCGCGCAGCATGAGCGTCAGCCGCTTGTACGACGGCACGCGCCGCGCAAACCCGATCGTGAGCACGTCGGGCGACAGGGCCTCGTCGATCCATCCGAGTTCGGCCGCCGCGGCACCCCGCTTGGCCCAGGATGCGCGCAGCCGCGCACGGGCGTCGTCGACCAGCCGCTGGCGCAGCTGCCGTTTGATCGCCCACACGCGCGCGAACGGAACCTGCTCGAGTGCCCGGGCGAACGCGTCCGGATCGCCGTCGATGTCGGCGCCGATCTCGTGGATCAGCTCGCGGAACTCGCGTGCGACCCACGTGGGCGCGTGAACGCCGTTGGTGATCGACCCGATCGGCACCTCCGGCTCGTCGAAGGCGGGCCAGAGTCCGTTGAACATGTCGCGGCTGACGTGCCCGTGCAGCTGCGAGACACCGTTGGCTCGCTGTCCGAGGCGGAAGCCCATCACCGCCATGTTGAACATCGAGGGATCGCCGCCGGTGTAGTCCTCAGCGCCGAGTGCCAGCACACGGTCGACGGGAACGCCGGGCAGCACGCCGCCCTCGGTGGCGAAGTACTGCGCGATCAGGGTGCGGTCGAAGCGGTCGATGCCCGCCGGCACGGGCGTGTGGGTCGTGAAGACGGTGGATGCGCGCGCGATCTCGAGCGCGTCGTCGAACGCCAGGTGCACGCCATCCTGCGTCGGGGCGTCGGCACCGGCACCGGCACCGGCACCGGCGTCGCCGAGCGTCAGCTCGCGGATGCGCTCGAGCCCCTGGAACCCGGCGTGGCCCTCGTTGGTGTGGTACACCTCGGGCGTAGCGGCGCCCGTGATGCGGCAGTACGCCCGCAGCGCCCGCACGCCGCCCACGCCGAGCAGCAGCTCCTGCCTCAGGCGGTGCTCGCTGCCCCCGCCGTAGAGCCGGTCGGTCACGTCGACGTAGTGCGGTGGGTTGGTGTCGACGTCGGTGTCGAGCATCAGCAGCGGCACGCGCCCGACCTGCGCGACCCAGATGCGCGCCCTCAGGTCGGGGCCGTCGGGCATGGCGATCGAGATCGTCGCCGTGCTGCCGTCGGCCTCGCGCAGGGCCGTGATGGGCATCTCGTCGGGGTCGAGCACGGGGTACGACTCCAGCTGCCAGCCCTCCCGCGACAGCGCCTGCGTGAAGTAGCCGTGGCGGTACAGCAGGCCCACGCCGATCACGGGCACGCCGAGGTCGCTGGCGGCCTTGAGATGGTCGCCGGCCAGGATGCCGAGGCCGCCCGAGTACTGGGGCAGCGCGGCCGCGATGCCGAACTCGGGGGAGAAGTACGCGATCGTGCGCGGCCCCTCGGGCACGCTGCGCTGGTACCAGAGGTCGTCGGCCAGGTACGCGCGCAGGTCGTCGCGCACGCGCCCCAGCCGCTCGACGAACGCCGCGTCGGTCGCCAGCTCGTCGAAGCGCGACGTGCTCACCGCGCCCAGCAGGCGCACCGGATCCTGCAGCTCGCGCCAAAGATGCGGATCGACGTGCGTGAAGACATCCTGCGTCTCGAGGTGCCAGCACCAGCGCAGGTTGCCGGCCAGCTCGCCGAGCGCGGCGAGCGGCTCGGGCAGGACGGGACGGACCGTGAAACGACGGATCGCGCGCATGTGCCCACGCTAGCCCGGAGACCCCGCGGCCCGACAGGTCGCACCGGGGCGGGCGCCGGAGACCCTGCGGCCCGACAGCGCGCATCAGTGCCTCCGAGCCCCCCGGGTTACACCCTCGTGAAGCCTCTGGCAAGGGTGGGCCGGAAGATGGTCACGAATGCCCCCGCTGTGCAAAGTTGGGCACATGGTCGGACGCATCCCAGTCATCGATGTGCATCCCCTGGTCGACCGGGGTCGACGCCCCGCCAAGGCGACCGTCGGCGAGCCGCTGCCCGTGCAGGCCACGGTGTTCCGCGAGGGGCATGATCAGCTCGGCGCCGAAGCGGTGCTCATCGGGCCGGATGGCGCGCGCCGCGAGCCCGTGCGGATGCGGGAGCTGATCAAGGGCACCGACCGGTACGAGGCCTGGGTGACGCCGGATGCACCGGGCGACTGGGCGTTCGAGGTGCACGCGTTCTCCGACGCGCTGGGCACCTGGACGCACGACGCGGGCATCAAGATCCGCGCGGGCGTGGACGTCGAGCTGATGTTCCTCGAGGCGCGGCTGCTGCTCGAGCGCATCCGCGACGACGCGGCGGCGTCCGGCGGGCTGGCGCTGAGCGCCGACGACGAGGCGGTCCTGACGGCGGCGCTCGACGCCGCGACCGACGAGATCCGGCCCGTCGAGGCACGGCTCGCGGTGCTGGAGGGCCCCGAGACGCAGGCGCTGTTCCTGCGCCACCCGCTGCGCGACCTGCTCACGGTCGAGGGGCCGTTTCCGCTCTACGCCGACCGGCGCCGGGCCCTCACGGGCAGCTGGTACGAGTTCTTCCCCCGGTCGGAGGGGGCTAAGGTCGACAAGCGCACCGGCAAGGTGATCAGCGGCACGTTCAAGACCGCCGCGAAGAGCCTCGACCGCGTCGCCGCGATGGGCTTCGACGTGCTGTATCTGCCGCCCATCCACCCGATCGGCGAGGTCAACCGCAAGGGCCCCAACAACACGCTCACCCCCGGACCGGACGACCCCGGATCGCCGTGGGCCATCGGATCGAAGGACGGCGGCCACGACGCGATCCACCCGGATCTCGGCACGTTCGACGACTTCGACGCGTTCGTGCGAAAGGCCAAGCGCCTGGGCATCGAGGTGGCTCTCGACCTGGCGCTGCAGGCCGCGCCGGATCACCCGTGGGTCACGGAGCACCCGCAGTTCTTCCGGCATCGGGCGGACGGCACGATCGCGTACGCCGAGAACCCGCCGAAGAAGTACCAGGACATCTACCCGGTGTACTTCGACGACGACTTCGACGGCGTCCTGGCCGAGGTCACGCGCGTGGTGCGGCTGTGGATGTCGCGTGGCGTGCGCATCTTCCGCGTCGACAACCCCCACACCAAGCCCGTGATCTTCTGGGAGCGGCTGCTCGCCGACATCCGGGCGACCGATCCGGATGTCCTCTTCTTGTCGGAGGCGTTCACGCGGCCCGCCATGATGCACACGCTCGGCTCGGTCGGCTTCCACCAGTCGTACACGTACTTCACGTGGCGCGTGGCGAAGGACGAGATCGAGGACTACCTGCGCGAGGTGTCGCGCGAGAGCGACCACCTGATGCGGCCCAACTTCTGGGTCAACACCCCCGACATCCTGCACGCCACGCTGCAGTACGGCGGGCCGGCGATGTTCGCGATCCGCGCGACGCTCGCCGCCATGGCCACCCCGTCGTGGGGCATGTACGCGGGCTACGAGCTGTTCGAGCACGTCGCCGTGCGGCCCGGGAGCGAGGAGTACCTCGACAGCGAGAAGTACCAGATCCGCATCCGCGACTGGCAGGCCGCCGAGGAGTCCGGCCGCACCCTCGCGCCGTACATCAGCCGGCTCAACGAGCTGCGCCGCACGCACCCCGCCCTGGGCCTGCTGCGCAACCTCGTGGTGCACGCGGCCGACGACGAGCACATCCTGTGCTTCTCGAAGACGCACACCGAGCCCGACGGGTCGACCGACACCGTGATCGTCGTGATCAACCTCGACCCGCACGGCGCGCACGAGACGATCGTGCGCCTCGACCGCGAGGCCGCCGGCCTGCCCGAGACCTTCGTGGTGCACGACGAGCTCACGGGGGTCGAGTGGGTGTGGGGAGCCGACAACTATGTGCGCCTCGACCCCGCCGGGGACGTGGCGCACATCCTGAGCGTGAGGAGCGCAGGATGACCGCACCCTCCGAGCCGGCCCCCATCACGACGTCGATCCCGATCCTGTCGCAGGAGCCGTTCCCCGACAGCCCGGTGAGGGCGCAGCCGGAGTGGTTCAAGACCGCCGTGTTCTACGAGGTGCTCGTGCGCTCGTTCAAGGACGGCGACGGCGACGGCACCGGCGACTTCCGCGGGCTGACCGAGAAGCTCGACTACCTCGAGTGGCTCGGCGTCGACTGCCTGTGGCTGCCGCCGTTCTTCCCGTCGCCGCTGCGCGACGGCGGATACGACGTGGCCGACTATACGGGCGTGCTGCCCGAGCTGGGCACGGTGGACGACTTCCGAGCGTTCATGGACGCCGCGCACGCGCGGGGCATCAAGGTGATCATCGACTTCGTCATGAACCACACCAGCGACGAGCACCCGTGGTTCCAGGCGAGCCGGTCGGATCCCGACGGCCCGTACGGCGACTTCTACGTGTGGAGCGACACCGACGAGCTGTACGAGGACGCCCGCATCATCTTCGTCGACACCGAACCGAGCAACTGGACCTGGGATCCGGTGCGCCAGCAGTACTTCTGGCACCGGTTCTTCTCGCACCAGCCCGACCTCAACTTCGACAACCCGAAGGTGCACGAGGCGATGCTCGACGCCATGCGGTTCTGGCTCGACATGGGGCTCGACGGCTTCCGGCTCGACGCCGTGCCGTACCTCTACGAGCGCCCGGGCACCAACGGCGAGAACCTGCCCGAGACGCACGAGTTCCTGCGCAAGGTGCGCCGCATCGTCGACGAGGAGTACCCGGGGCGGGTGCTGCTGGCCGAGGCGAATCAGTGGCCCGCTGACGTGGTCGACTACTTCGGCAACCCCGAGGTGGGCGGCGACGAGTGCCACATGTGCTTCCACTTCCCGGTGATGCCGCGCATCTTCATGGCGGTGCGGCGCGAGTCGCGCTACCCGATCAGCGAGATCCTGGCCCAGACGCCGCCCATCCCGTCCGGATGCCAGTGGGGCATCTTCCTGCGCAACCACGACGAGCTCACGCTCGAGATGGTCACGGACGAGGACCGCGACTACATGTGGAACGAGTACGCGCGCGATCCCCGGATGAAGGCCAACATCGGCATCCGCCGTCGGCTCGCGCCCCTGCTCGAGAACGACATCGACCAGATCGAGCTGTTCACGGCGCTGCTGCTGTCGCTGCCCGGGTCGCCGGTGCTGTACTACGGCGACGAGATCGGGATGGGCGACAACATCTGGCTCGGCGATCGCGACGGCGTGCGCACGCCCATGCAGTGGACGAGCGACCGCAACGCCGGGTTCTCGACGGCGAACCCGGGCAAGCTCTCGCTGCCGGTCGTGCAGGATCCGGTGTACGGCTACCTGGCGGTCAACGTCGAGGCGCAGCAGGAGGACCGGTCGTCGCTGCTGCACTGGACGCGCCAGATCATCCAGGCGCGCAAGCGCCATCCGGCCTTCGGCCTGGGCAGCTTCAACGACCTGGGCGGGTCGAACCCCGCGGTGCTGTCGTACTCGCGAGAGCACACCAACGCCGACGGCACGGTCGACGTGATCGTCTGCGTCAACAACCTGTCGCAGTTCCCGCAGCCGGTGGAACTGGACCTGCGGCGATTCGAGGGGATGGTGCCGGTCGAGCTGATCGGCGGCGTGCCGTTCCCCCGCATCGGCGAGCTGCCGTACCTGCTCACGCTGGGCGGGCACGGGTTCTACTGGTTCCAGCTGCATGCACCGGCGGACGAGTCGGAGGAGGTCGGGCTGCTGTGAACGACATCGATTCCCACGAGCTGGGGCATGAGGTGCTCGACGGATACCTGGCGCGCACCCGCTGGTTCGGGGGCAAGGGGCGCCCGTTCGCGATCGGCGACGTGCATGAGATCGCGGAGCTGCCGGGAGGCGAAAGCGGCCCATCCGTGACGGTGTACCTGGTGACGGTCGAGTACTCGGACGACGAGGGCGGCGCCGAGCTGTACCAGGTGCCGCTGTCGATCTACGACGAGCTGCAGGAGCGCATCGCCTACGCGTACATCGGATCGCTCGACGGCCCCGACGGCCGCCCGCGGCACCTGTACGACGCCGCGCACGACCGCGCCGCCATGGCGCTGTGGCTCGAGGGCTTCATCGCGGCGGAGGCGTCGGGCACGGCCAAGCAGGATGGACTGCGCTTCCGCCGCGTGAAGGTCGACGGGCAGGAGCTCGACCGCGAGTGGCGCGCGAGCCCCCTCACGGGCGAGCAGTCCAACACGTCGGTGCGGTTCGACGACTCGGCCATCATGAAGCTGTTCCGCAAGGTGAGCCCCGGCGTGAACCCCGACATCGAGATCCACGAGGAGCTCACGCGCGGCGGGTCGGACTTCATCGCCGACCTCTACGGCTGGGTGGAGGTCGACGTGCCGGGCGGAGCGGCCGGCGGCGAGGGCGGCGTCCTGCAGCTCGCGATGCTGCAGCGCTTCCTGCGCACGGCCTCCGACGGCTTCGAGCTCGCGACGGGCAGCGTGCGAACGCTGCTGGCCGACCTCGAGTTGAGCGTCGAGGAGTCGGGCGGCGACTTCGCCGGCGAGGCTGCGCGGCTGGGCGAGGCGCTCGCCGCGGTGCACAGGATGCTCGCCGAGCGCTTCCCGTCGGAGGAGCGGGGCGGCGAAGCCGCCGGCGAGCTCGCCGCCGCGATGACGGCACGCCTCGACCAGGCGCGGCGCATCGTTCCGGAGATCGAGCCCTATGCGGAGAAGCTGAGCGGCGCGTACCGCGCGATCGCGCAGCTGGGCGCGTTGCGCGTGCAGCGCGTGCATGGCGACCTGCACCTGGGCCAGACGCTGCGCACGTCGCATGGGTGGAAGATCGTCGACTTCGAGGGCGAGCCCGGGCGTCCGTTCGCCGAGAGGGCTCTGCCCGACTCGCCCTGGCGCGACGTCGCAGGCATGCTGCGCTCGTTCGACTACGCCGCCCGGGTCGTCGAGATGTCGTCGACCGGTGTCGCCGACTCCGACGCGCCGCTGTGCGCGCAGCGCGCACGGGAGTGGTCGGCGCGCGCCAGGCGGCACTTCCTGGAGGCGTACGTCGCGGCGCTCGGCCCCGATGCCGGCGACGAGGACGAGCGTCGGGTGCTGCTCGACGCATATGTGGCCGACAAGGCCGTGTACGAGGCCGTGTACGAGAAGCGCAATCGCCCGTCGTGGATCTCGATCCCGCTGGCGGCGCTCGAGAGGATCGGAGGATGATGGGCGAGCCCCAGATCCTGCCCGTCGACCGCGCGACGCTCACGGCGGTGGCCGCGGGCCTGCACCACGACGCACACGCCGTGCTGGGCCCGCACCCGCACGACGGCGGCGTCACCGTGCGCGTGCTGAAGCCGCTGGCCTCGGCCGTGGTGGTGCGGTACCAGACCGCGCCGACCC
The DNA here is from genome assembly GCF_040302945.1 of Microbacterium sp. NPDC096154. NCBI lineage: Bacteria > Bacillati > Actinomycetota > Actinomycetes > Micrococcales > Microbacteriaceae > Microbacterium > Microbacterium sp. NPDC096154. The sequence goes on along the minus strand of NZ_JBEOSM010000005.1, from coordinate 127,447 downwards.
GCCGGTTCCCCGACGGCTGGGTGGCCGTCGAGCTGCAGCACGAGCACGAGGGCATCTGGGCGGGGGTGCTGCCGCTGTCGCCCGGCGCGTCGGCCGAGGACGTGCCCGCCTACCGCGTCGAGACGTCGTACGGCGAGGGGGACGAGCGTGTGACGCACGTGCGCGACGATCCCTACCGCTTCCTCCCCACGCTGGGCGAGGTCGACCTGCATCTGATCGGCGAGGGGCGGCACGAGGCGCTGTGGCGTGTGCTCGGCGCGCACGTGCACCGCTACGAGGGCTGGGGAGAGGCGCCGGATGTCATGGGCACGGCGTTCGCGGTGTGGGCGCCGCGCGCTCGCGCCGTGCGCGTCAAGGCCGACTTCAACGACTGGGACGGTCGCGAGCACCCGATGCGGCGGCTGGGCTCATCCGGCGTCTGGGAGCTGTTCGTGCCCGACGTGGGCGCCGGCGCGCACTACAAGTTCCAGATCCTGGGCGTCGACGGCGTCTGGCGCGAGAAGGCCGACCCCATGGCGACCTACGCCGAGCGTCCGCCCATGACCGCGTCGATCGTGCACGACTCGACGTACGAGTGGGGCGACGGGGAGTGGATGGAGAGCCGCGCCGCCCACGGCCGTCGCGGTCACACCGACCGCCCGATGGCGATCTACGAGGTGCATCTCGGGTCCTGGCGCCGCGGCCTCACGTACGAGCAGCTCGCGGACGAGCTGGTCGGGTATGTCAGCGACCTCGGGTTCACGCATGTCGAGTTCATGCCCGTGATGCAGCATCCGTTCGGGGGCTCGTGGGGCTACCACGTGACGTCGTACTACGCGGCCGACAGCCGCTTCGGAGATCCGGATGGCCTGCGCCTGCTGATCGACCGGCTGCACCAGGCCGGCATCGGCGTGATCCTCGACTGGGTGCCCGGGCACTTCGCGACCGACGAGTGGGCCCTCGCACGCTTCGACGGGGCCCCGCTGTACGAGGACCCGAACCCGCAGCGCGGCTGGCACAAGGAGTGGGGCTCGCACATCTTCGACTTCGGCAACCCGCCGGTGCGCAACTTCCTCTACGCCAACGCCGTGTTCTGGCTCGAGGAGTTCCACGCCGATGGCCTGCGCGTCGACGGCGTGGCCTCGATGCTCTACCTCGACTACGCGCGCCAGCCGGGGGAGTGGACGCCGAACAAGCACGGCGGGCACGAGAACCTCGAGGCGGTGCAGTTCCTGCAGGAGATGAACGCGACCGTCTACCGGCGCGTGCCGGGCGTGGTCACCATCGCCGAGGAGTCGACATCGTGGCCGGGAGTCACGCGGCCGACGTCGCGCGGCGGTCTCGGCTTCGGCTTCAAGTGGAACATGGGCTGGATGCACGACTCGCTCGGCTACATCAAGCGCGACCCCGTGCATCGCGCGCACCACCACCACGAGCTGACCTTCGCTCTCACGTATGCGTACAGCGAGAACTACGTGCTGCCGATCTCGCACGACGAGGTCGTGCACGGCAAGGGGTCGCTGCTGCGCAAGGCGCCGGGTGACCGCTGGCGCCAGCTGGCGACCCTCCGCGCGTACCTCGCCTTCATGTGGGCGCATCCGGGCAAGCAGCTGGTCTTCATGGGAGCGGAGCTGGCGCAGGAGTCCGAGTGGGCGGAGTCCCGCGAGCTCGACTGGTGGCTGCTCGACCTGCCCGACCACCGGGGCGTGCACCAGGCGATGCGCGACATCAACGCCCGGTACCGGGAGACGCCCGCCCTCTGGGCGCTCGACACGCAGCCCGCGGGCTTCGAGTGGCTGGTGGCGGATGACGCGAGCGCCAACGTGTACGCCTTCGTGCGCCGCGACGGCGTCGACCCCGACGAGGGCGGCTCGCTGCTGGTCTCGGTGACCAACTTCTCGGCGCAGCCGCACGACCGCTACGGGCTGCGCTTCCCGGCGCCGGGCGTGTGGGATGAAGTGCTCAACACCGACGCCTCCGGCTACGGCGGCTCGGGCGTCGGCAACCTGGGACGCGTCGAGGTGCCTGCGTCCGGGGTCGCCGAGGTCGCGCTCCCGCCCCTCGCCACGGTGTGGTTCCGGATGGCCGGCTGACCGCGTTCTCATAGCGCGCTTCGCGCGCGTCTCGCACGCGTTCGGGCGCCGCTTCGTGGGCCCTCCGCGAGCGAGGCGCTGTCGCTTCGCTCCATCGCGCCAGCGCTTCGCGCTGCGGGCTTCGCTTCGCTCAACGCTCGCTTCGCTCGCACAGGGGTCGAACGGGGGCGTCGCCCTCACGTCCGGTCACCGAGGTCCGGTCGTTCAGTCAGCGCCTGCGCGGGGGCGAGACGCCCAAGCGCCGCCGCGCGCTGGGAGCCCGTCCCGGAACGCAAGAACGCCCGCCGCAGCAGCGGCGGGCGTTCTGTCCGGGAGCCTCTTCCCCTCCGGGGCCGACCCGCTGTCGCGGGGTCAGGTGGCTCGTGAGAGGGGGCTCCCCGTGCGGTCGGGCGCGGGGGAGGATGCGCCCGACGTCTGTGTCATCGGGTCGTCTTGTTGCGACCCGTGATGAGGCCCCAGATCAGCAGCACGATGATCGCGCCGCCGATGGCGAGCAGCCAGGTGGAAAGGCTCCAGAACTCATTGATCCCCACGTTGAAGATCAACGACCCGAGCCAACCGCCGAGGATGGCGCCGACGACTCCGAGGATAAGCGTGGCGATCCAGCCGCCACCCTGCCGTCCGGGCAGGATCGCCTTCGCGATCGCTCCGGCGAGGAGTCCGAGGATGATCCATCCGATGAAGCCCATGACGCGCTCCCTTCCTGCGGGGATCTCCCGCGACATCTAAGGTATGAGCGCCGAGGAACAGTCGGCAGGGGCTTGACATCGCCTGGGAATATGCGCTTAGACGCTCCGCTGAGCGGGAAAGCGGGGGCTCAGGCCGGTCCGAGCCGCAGCACGCCGGTCGACTCGGTCACGCGCAGGTCGTCGACGACGCGCAACGTCCGTGCCAGCTCGTCGACCGCGCCGACCACCGCGCCGAATCGGGCGCGGTCGCTGCAGACGGCAGTGAGCGACACGAAGTGCGCGCCCGTGTCCCACGTATATTCCGCCAGCGGAGGACTGTTCGGCGCAGGCGGCTGCTCCAGCACGAGGCGCTCGCCCATGCCCAGGTAGAGGCCCTGGAACGGCTCGGTGTCGTCGTATTCCATCGGCATCATGGCTCGTGCCGCGCGCAGCTGGGGAGTGATCGGCTGCGCCTGTGCCGCCACGACGAGCAGCTCGGGGTCGTCCTTCCACACCCAGATCAGCAGGCGCCCGTCGGCGCGGCGCATCAGCAGGGGAGCGGCCTGGCTGAGGGTCCACGCCAGCATCCCGCTGCCCCGGCCCTGACCGCCCATGAGCAGCGATCCCTGGCCCAGCAGCATCCGGATGGCCGCCTTGCGATGGCGGCGCCCGCGCAGCCCCAGCGATCCGGTCACCGGCACCCAGCGCGCCGCGTCTGCGTCAGCCTGCAGTCGGATCATGCCTCCAGCGTAGGTGCGCGAGGATGGAGGGGTGGATGCCCTCGCCCGTGCCGAGTCCCTGATCGCCCTGACGCCCGACTACCCCGAGCCCGGCGTGCTGTTCCGCGACGTGTCGCCGCTGCTGGCCGACGGCGACGCGCTGCGCACGGTCATCCGGGCCCTGATCGAGCCGTTCGACGGGCGCTTCGACATCGTCGCGGGCATCGAGGCCCGGGGCTTCCTGCTCGCGGGCTACGCGGCGGCGCTCGCCGGCGTCGGCATGCTGCAGATCCGCAAGGCCGGCAAGCTCCCCCGCCCGGCTGCCGCCGTCTCGTACGCGCTGGAATACGGCACCGCCACGATCGAGGCGCCCGGCGTCCTGCGTGAGGGCGAGCGGGTGCTGCTGCTCGACGACGTCCTCGCCACGGGAGGCACGCTCGCCGCGGCGCAGAGTCTCGTCGCCCAGCTCGGCGCCTCCGTCGTGGGCTCGGCCGTGGTGCTCGAGCTGAACGACCTCGGCGGCCGGGCGATCGCCGGCGACGTGCACGCCGTCTTCACCGCCTGACGCCCGCCGGCGAGACATCCCGGGTATCGATCCTGCAACGGACGCTGCTCGCGCGGCGGCATGCTGTTATTTCGCAGGTCGGCCACGGCATGATGTTTTACATCGCCGAAACGCGGGTGTCCGGCTGGCTTCTTCGCTGCGCCCTACGGTGGAAAGGTCGGCCAGTCCCCGCCGATCACCCTCCCGGCGTGAGACCCCCCGGATCTTTCCGGATGTCGGATCACGCCCCGTCCCGCACGAGTGGAGACCGTTCCATCATGACCCGCACCCCCTTCATCCGCCGCGGCCTCGCGGCCGCCGGCCTGACCTTCGCCGGCGCTCTTGCGCTGACCGCCTGCGGCGGCGGCGCCGACGCCGAGCAGCCCGCCGCGGGCGAGTCGGCCGGCCACGGCAGCATCACGGTCCAGCAGAGCTGGATCAAGAACGAGGAGTTCGCCGGCGAGTTCTATGCGACCTCGAAGGGCTACTACGAGGAGGCGGGCTTCGACGAGGTCACGCTGCTCGAGGGCCCCTCGACGGGCATCGCCGAGCTCATGGGCGGCACGGTGCAGGTCGCGCTCAACGACCCGCTGGCCGTCGGCGCCGCGGTCGCGAACGAGGGCGCCACGATCAAGATGATCGGCGCCACGTACCAGAAGAACCCCTTCACGATCCTGTCGCTGAAGGACGGCGCCGACATCGCCACGGTCGACGACCTCGCGGGCAAGACCATCGGCGTGCAGGACTCGAACCGCGCCGCCTTCGACGCGTTCCTCGAGGCCAACGGCATCGCGCAGGACGAGGTCGAGATCGTGGCTGTGCAGTACGACCCGGCGCCGCTCACCAACGGCGAGGTCGACGGCTTCTACGGCTACCTCACGAACGAGGCGCTCACGGTCAAGCTGGCCGGACACGAGATCACGAACCTGCCCCTCGCCGACAACGGCTTCCCGCTGGTCGCCGAGACCGTGTCCGTCACCGATCAGTACCTCGCCGAGAACCGCGAACTGCTCAAGGACTTCCTGGTCGCCGAGATCAAGGGCTGGACCGACGTGCTCGCCGACCCGGAGCAGGCCGCTGAGGATGTCGTCGCCGACTTCGGCACCGACCTCGACCCGGTCAAGACCCTCGAGGCCATGACGGCGCAGATCGATCTGATCTCCACGCCCGACACCGAGGAGCACGGTCTGTTCGTCATCACGGAGGAGATGCAGCAGGCGACGGTCGACAGCCTCGCCGGCGCCGGTATCGAGGTCGCGGCCTCCGACATCTTCGACCTGAGCCTCCTCGAAGAGGTCTACGCCGAGAACCCCGAGCTCGTCGACTACGCCGGCTGACGCTCACGACCGCGGAGAGATTCGACACCGTGACCGACACGGCAGCAACGACCGGTGCCCAGGATGTCCTGGGCACCGGTCTGCACATCAGCGGACTGAACAAGGTCTTCCGGCAGGGGCGGCGCGACGTCGTCGCCCTGCAGGATGCGAACCTCCACACCGAGCAGGGCGCCTTCCTGTCGCTGCTGGGTCCCTCGGGATGCGGCAAGTCGACCATCCTGCGCATCCTGGCCGGGCTCGAGTCGGCGACGAGCGGCACGACGCGGGTCGACGGCCACACGCCGGCCGAGCTGCGCGCCTCGAACAAGCTGGGCATCGCGTTCCAGGATGCGGCGCTGCTGCCCTGGCGCAGCGTGCAGTCGAACATCCAGCTGCCGTTCGAGGTGGCGGGCAAGCCGGTCGACAAGGACTACGTCGCCGAATTGATCGCCCTCGTCGGGCTGACAGGCTTCGAGAAGGCCAAGCCGGCTCAGCTGTCGGGCGGCATGCGCCAGCGCGTGTCGATCGCGCGCTCGCTGGTGATGAAGCCCGACGTGCTGCTGTTCGACGAGCCGTTCGGCGCGCTCGACGACATGACGCGCCAGCGCCTCAACCTCGAGCTGCTGCGCATCTGGACCGAGAAGCCCGCGACCACGCTGCTGGTGACGCACGGCATCTCGGAGGCCATCTTCCTGAGCGACAAGGTCGCGGTCATGACGCCGCGCCCCGGGCGCATCAAGGAGGTCATGGACATCGACTTGCCGCGCCCGCGCACGCCCGAGATGATGCGCACGCCCGAGTTCCATGCGTACGTCGACCATGCGTCCGACCTGCTGTTCGGGTCGCCCTCCGCTGCGGATGACGGCGAGCCCGCGGCGTCTGCGGAGGCCGTCGTGCAGAGCGGGACCGCGGATGGCTGACGCGCGCGTCGCACGACGCCCCATCCCCTCGTCGGTGTGGGGAGCGGTCGGCGTGGTCGGCGTCGTCGCACTGTGGTGGCTGCTCGCCGCCACCGTGCTGTCGTGCCTCGGACCGAGCTGCGCGCAGCCGATCCCGACGCCGGGCCAGGTGGCGGTCGAGGCGGTGCAGCGCGGCTGGGCGTACTTCGCGCCCCAGTTCGGCGTGACGCTGGCCGAGGCCGGCCTGGGCTATCTGTGGGGCAACGGCCTCGCGCTGCTGTTCGCGGCGCTCGTGCTCGTCGTTCCGCGGCTCGAGGGCGTCGTCATGCAGCTCGCGACCATCACGTACTGCCTGCCGATCGTCGCGATGGGCATGGTGCTGATCGTGATGCTGCCGATCCCGAAGGCCGGGGACGCCTCGGCGACGTCGATCATCCTGGCCGCCCTCAGCGTGTTCTTCACCACGGTCGTCGGCGCGCTGCTCGGGCTCAAGGCGGCCGACCGCAGCGCGCTCGACGTCGTCGCGGTGTACGGCGGCTCGCGGCTCACGCAGCTCGTCAAGGTGCGCCTGGTCGCGGCGCTGCCCGCCATCCTGAACGCGCTGCAGATCGCCGTGCCCGCCGCGTTCCTCGGCGCCGTGCTCGGTGAGTTCTTCGGCAAGGTCCAGGCGGGCGTCGGCCGGGCGATGATGGTCGCCCAGGTCGACTTCAACGCGCCGCTGGTGTGGGCCCTGGCGATCCTCTCCGGCATCGTCGCGCTTGCCGGCTACTGGGTCGTCGGGCTCGTCGCGCACGCCGCCGCGCCGTGGTCGAAGGGAGCGTGAGGATGAGCGACGCTACCGAGACCTCCGCGTCCCTGCGCCGTCAGGCCGCCGTGTCGACGGCGCGCGTGCTGGGCCGCGGGCTGCTGATGTTCGCCCTCACGCTCGTGGTCGTCACCGCGCTGTGGCAGGTCATGCTGTGGGTGTTCGGGGTCAACCCCTACGTCGGCAAGGGGCCGGCGGACATCTGGACCTACCTGATGGCCGACGACGCCGCGGCTGAGAACCGCGCCCTGCTGTTCGGACGGCTGGGGGTGACCCTGGGGCACGCGCTCCTCGGCTTCGCGGCCGGACTCGTCGTCGCGCTGCTCGGGGCCATCCTGTTCCAGCTCAACCGCGGCATCGAGCACACGCTCATGCCCCTCGCGATGCTGCTGCGCTCGGTGCCGCTGGTCGCCATGGCGCCCGTCATCACCCTGATCTTCGGCCGCGACCTCTGGTCGGTGGCCGTGATCGGCGGCATCGTGGTGCTGTTCCCGGCGCTGGTGAACATCGTCTTCGGCCTGCGCTCGGCATCGCCGCAGATGAACGACGTGGTGCACGTGTACGGCGGGTCGGCGTTCACGGCGCTGCGCAAGGTGGCCCTGCCTTCGTCGCTGCCGGCCTTCTTCGCCGCCGTGCGCATCTCGGTGCCTGGGGCCATCACGGGGGCGCTGCTGGCCGAGTGGCTGGCGACCAGCGATGGCATCGGCGGCGGTATCGGCCCCGCGATCTCGCAGTCGAAGTTCCCCGAGGTGTGGGCGTCGGTCGTGCTCGTCACCGCAGCGGCCCTGATCCTCTACAACGTGATGCAGGTGGTCGAGGATGTCGCGCTGACCCGGATGGGCATGCATCCGGTGAAGGGCGTCTGAGCGGCGCCGAGCCGCTCCCTCGACCCTGCCCGGGCGCGCTCGCTCGGCCTAGGGCCGATACGCGGGTCTTCGGCGCTCACGGCCCTCGCGGCGCACAGCTTCCCGAGCTGCCCCTCAGCGCCGTCGAGCTGTCGACGCGCTCGGCACGGCTGAGCCACCAGTCGGCATCAATGCCGTGCCCATGGGGTGGTCGGTCGCGGGATGGAGAGTCGTGTCGACGGCAGTGGGGAGCCGTGCCCAGGTGGGCACCTCTCCACGGGGCACTCCGCCGGAGTTCCGGGATATCGGTGCTTACCGTAGCGGAGGCGCGCCGAACGGTGCGCCCCGATGGCGCCATCGGAAGACGAAGGGAACTCGACACCTATGTCGAAGCTCAAGAACTCGCTGCGCAAGGGTGCGGCGTTCGGTGCGGCGACCGCCGTGCTCGCCGCGGGACTCGTCAGCGTGGGCACCGCCGCGAACGCCACCAGCGCGGAGGCCGACGGCAGCATCGTCCTGACGGCGACCGAGATCGCGGCCGACCTCTCGCTCGTGCTCGACGCCGCCGACCTCGGTCTGTCGCCCGAGCAGCTGCAGGCCCTGATCGACGACATCGCCGCACAGCTGGCCGACCAGATCACCGCCGAGCAGCTGCAGGCCCTGATCGACCAGATCACCGCGCTGGCCGAGCAGCTCGACCCCGCGCAGCTGCAGCAGATCGTCGACGACATCGCCGCGCTGGTCGCCGAGGGGCTCAACCCCGCCCAGCTGCAGGCCGTGGTCGACCAGATCACCGCGCTGGCCGAGCAGCTCGACCCCGCGCAGCTGCAGGTGGCCGTCGACCAGCTCGTCGCCCTCGCGCAGGGCGCGCTCGACCCGGCGCAGCTGCAGGAGATCCTCGATCAGCTGAGTGCCCTCGGGCTCGACCCCGCCGCTCTGCAGGCCGTGATCGACCAGATCGAGTCGCTCGCCGACGTGCTGGACGCCGCCACGCTGCAGATCGTGATCGACCAGCTCTCGATCCTCGCGCTCGTGAACGTCGACCCCGCCGTGATCGAGGATGTCGCGGCCCAGGTCGCGGCGCTCGTCGAGCAGATCGCCGACCCCGCGCAGCTGGAGGCTGTGCTCGGTCAGCTGGCCGCGCTCGCTCAGGTGCTCGACCCCGCCGCACTCGAGGCCGCTCTGGCCCAGATCGCCGAGCTCGCCGAGATGCTCGACCCGACCGCGGTCCAGGCCGCGATCGAGGAGCTCGTCGCTCAGTTGGGTCTTGACCCGGCGGCGCTCGAGGCGGCCATCGCTCAGCTCGAGACCGTGCTGGCTCAGCTTCAGGACCAGCTCGCAGCCCTCGACCCGGCGGTCGTGGCCGCGATCGCCCAGCAGGTGGCTGACCTCGTGGCCGGCGCGGTCGACCCGGCTGTCATCCAGGACGTGGTCGACCAGCTCGTCGCCCTCAGCGAGACGCTGACGCCGGTGCAGCTGCAGCTGATCGTCGGCACGCTCACCACGATCACCGCCGAGCTCGACCCGGCCGCGCTGCTCAACATCCTGGAGCAGCTGGGTGCGCTGGACCCGGCGATGCTGCAGGCGCTGCTGGAGCAGCTGGGTGCGCTGGATCCGGCGATGCTGCAGGCGCTGCTGGAGCAGCTGGGTGCGCTGGACCCGGCGATGCTGCAGGCGCTGCTGGAGCAGCTGGGTGCGCTGGACCCGGCGATGCTGCAGAACCTGCTGGAGCAGCTGAGCGCGCTCGACCCCGCGCTCCTGCTGGACGTCCTCGAGCAGCTCGGTGCGCTCGACCCGGCCATCCTTCAGGACATCCTCGAGCAGCTCGCCGCGCTCGACCCGGCCATGCTGCAGGAGATCCTCGAGCAGCTTCCCGGCCTCTCGGCCCTTGACCCGGCCCAGCTGAAGGCGGTGCTCGACTCGATCATCGATCAGCTGCTGAACGGTGCCGACCTGGGCCTCGTCGCGAAGGTCGTGGACGCGGTGCAGCAGGTCACCGACCGGGTGGGCCTGCGTGGCGCAGAGCTCAACGACTGGCTCGACGAGCTGGCCGCAGGCCTCGACGACAGCCTCGGCGCCGGCCTGGGGGCGGTCCAGGGTCTGCTGGGCAACTTGCTCGACAGCCTCACCGAGGAGCCCGTCGAGACGCAGCCCGAGAGCCCGCTGGGAGGCCTCGGGGGTCTGCTGGGAGGCCTCACGGGCTTGCTCGGCGGTTTGGGTCTGCGCGGCTGACGCCACCAGGGATGGCGCACCGTCGCCGCCCGCACACCGGAACCCCCGGGCCTCAGCCCGGGGGTTCAGTGTCTCTCGGTGAGGCGCCTCAGGCGTCGATCACCACGTTGATCGGATCCTCTCCGCGTGCCATCCGCTCGGCCTGGGTCGCCACGAGCTTGGCGATGCGGGGACGCATGGCAGCCGAGCGCCCGCCCACGTGGGGCGCGATCACGACGCCCGGCAACGACCACAGCGGGTGGTCCTCCGGCAGCGGTTCGGGGTCGAAGACGTCGCTGGCGACGCGAAGGCGCCCGCGGCGCACATGGTCGACCAGGGCATCGGTGTCGACGATCGGCCCGCGGCCGACGTTCACCACCAGGGCTCCATCCGGCAGCGCCGACAGCGCGGCATCGTCGACCAGGTGACGGGTCTCGGGACCGCCCGGCAGCACGATCACCAGGATGTCTGCGGTCGGCAGCAGCTCGGGTAGCTCGTCGATCGCATGCACGTCGATGCCGTCCTCCTTCCGGGCGCTCGACGCGACCGGAACGAGCTCGACCTCGAACGGCAGCAGGCGGTCGGCGATGGCCTTCGCCACTCCTCCGAAGCCCAGCATGACGACGCGCTTGTCGGCCAGGCCGGTCGACTCGAACGACTCCCACACGCCCCGATCCTGGTTGCGCACCATCCGGTCGATCTCGCGCTGCGCCGTCAGCATGAGCGCCAGCGTGAGCTCGGCCGTCGCGGTCTCGTGCACCGACGCGGCGTTCGCGTACACGGTGCCGGCGGGCAGCCGCTCGGCGACGCCGTCGTAGCCGATCGCCTGCCCCTGTACGAGGCGGTGGGGCACATCCGCCAGCGCGGCCAGCGTCTGTCCCTGCTTCATGTAGGGAGGCACGACGATGTCGAGGCGCTCGCGCGGCGCGGGCGCCGAGCCGTCCCACTCGACGATCTCGATCGGCAGGTTCGGATCGATCAGGCCGCGCACATCCTCGGCGAGCTCGGCGGTGGGCACGGACAAGACCACGGATTCGGGGGAGTCGCTCACCCTCTCGACCCTAGTGGCGCGTCCGTGGGCGAGGCTCCATGCCGGCGCACGAAACGGCGCCGCCGCGTCCGGGGAGGGGAGCGGCGGCGCCGGGCGGAAGTCGCTTACGCGGCCTGTGCGACGGTGGCCGCGATCGCGCTGGTGAAGAACCCGAGGCCGTCGATGCCCGAACGCATGGCCGCCATCGTGCCGGGGCCGAAGCCGGGCTCGACCGCGTGCTCGGGGTGCGGCATCAGCCCCACGACGTTGCCGCGCTCGTTGGTGAGCCCCGCGATGTCGTTGAGCGATCCGTTGGGGTTGACGCCGAGGTAGCGGAAAGCCACCTGGCCTTCGCCCTCGATGCGCGCGAGCGTCTCGGCGTCGGCGATGTAGCCGCCGTCGGCGTTCTTCAGCGGGATGACGATCTCCTGGCCCACTTCGAACGCGCTGGTCCACGCGGTCGACGCGTTCTCGACGCGCAGGCGCTGGTCGCGACGGATGAACTGCTGGTGCGCGTTGCGGATCAGGCCGCCGGGAAGCAGATGCGCCTCGACCAGCATCTGGAAGCCGTTGCAGATGCCGAGCACGGGCATGCCCTTGGCGGCCGCGTCCTTGACCTCCGCCATGATCGGGGCGTGCGCGGCGATCGCGCCGGCGCGCAGGTAGTCGCCGTAGCTGAAGCCGCCCGGCAGCACGAGGGCGTCGACGCCGTCGAGGTCGTGCGAGCCGTGCCACAGCGCCACGGGCTCGCCGCCGGCGAGGCGGATGGCGCGCTGCGCATCGCGGTCGTCCAGCGACCCGGGGAAGGTGATGACGCCGATCCGGGCGGTCATGCGGAGACCCGGCTGTCGGCGAGCACCTCGACGTTCACGACGTCCTCGATGACCGAGTTCGACAGGATCTCGTCGGCGACCTGGCGGGCCTCCGCGAGCAGCTCGTCGGTGACCTCGCCCTCGACGGTGAGCTCGATGCGCTTGCCGATGCGCACGTTCTGGAAGGCGCCGTGGCCAAGGCGCGCGAGCGATCCGGTGACCGCCTTGCCCTGCGGGTCCAGCAGCTCGGCCTTGGGCATGACGTCGACGACGATGATGGGCATGTTCGAGCTCCGGGAATCGAGGGCGGGCATCACCGACATTCTACGGGCCGAACCTGGCAGCCGAGCGTGCGCGCGACGAGCCGGTCAACGGATATGACGGATCACAAGCTCGTCACGGTGCTTGCATCCATGGGAGCGCTCCCATAGAGTCGTCGCGATCCGGTGGGAGCGCTCCCACACGCACACACAAAGGAGTGACTGTGAACTCACGTGCCTTCCGCCGCGGCGCCGCCGCGGTGTCGGCTGTCGCCGTCGGCGCCATCGCGCTCGCCGGCTGCACGGGGGGCGGCGGGGGTGCCCCTGCCGCGTCCGCGGACCCGAACGCGCCGGTCGAGCTGACGATCGCCACGTTCAACGACTTCGGCTACTCGGACGAGCTCCTTCAGGAGTACATGGACGACCACCCGAACGTGACCATCGTGCACAACAAGGCCGCGACGTCGAACGACGCGCGCGCCAACTTCTTCCAGAAGCTCGGCAACACGGGTCTGGCCGACATCGAAGCGATCGAGATCGACTGGACCGCCGAGATGATGCAGTACTCCGACATGCTCGCGCCCGTGCCCGAGGACCTGAAGGGCCGCTGGCTCGACTGGAAGGAGGCCGCGGTCACCGACGCCGAGGGCAACATGGTCGGCTATGGCACCGACATCGGCCCTCAGGCCGTCTGCTACCGCGCCGACCTGTTCGAGGCGGCCGGCCTGCCGACCGACCGCGAAGAGGTCGCCGGCCTGTTCACCACGTGGGACGACCTGTTCCAGGTGGGCGCCGACTACAAGGAGAAGACCGGCAAGCCGTTCCTCGACTCGGCCAACTCGGTGCTGCAGGGTCTGGCCAACCAGCTCGAGGAGACCTACGAGGACGCCGAGGGCAACGTCATCGCGATGGACAACCCCGACGTCAAGACGATGTACGACACGGTCGTCGAGAAGGCGGTTCCGATCACGGCCTACGCCGGCCAGTGGAGCGAGGACTGGTACGCGTCCATGGCCAACGGCGAGTTCGCCGCCATGCTGTGCCCGCCGTGGATGCACGGCATCATCTCGGGCGAGGCCCCCGACGTCACCGGATGGGACATCGCCGACGTCTTCCCCGGTGGCGGCGGCAACTGGGGCGGCTCGTACCTGACGGTGCCGGCCAACGGCGACAACGTCGCGGCGGCCCAGGAGCTCGCGGCGTGGCTCACCTCGCCCGAGATCCAGGCGCGCGCGTTCGCGAACGTGGGGGCGTTCCCGAGCCAGCCCGAGGCCTACGAGATGGCCGAGGTGACCGATGCCACCAACGAGTACTTCAACGACGCCCCGGTGGGCCAGATCAACGCGCACCGCTCGGAGGCCATCACGGTCTCGCCCGTCAAGGGCCCGAAGTACTTCCAGTTCCACGAGGCGCTCAACCAGGCCGTCACCCGCGTCTTCGACGGCCTGCAGTCGCCGGAGGAGTCGTGGGACGCGTGGGTGACCGAGGTGTCGGCGTTCTGAGGCCATGACCGTCACCGACACCGCCCGGAGGGCGCCGCGCGCGAGCACGGCGCCCTCCGGGGACCCCTCCGGAACCGGCCGCCCCGTGCGCGTGCTCTCGTTCTCGCAGCGCCTCAGCCGCTGGGACGTGAAGCTCTCGCCCTATCTCTACATCTCGCCGTTCTTCATCCTGTTCGCGATCGTCGGCCTCTTCCCGATCGCGTACACGGCCGTGATCTCGCTGATGGACTGGGATCAGATCCGCCGCTCGGGCGAGTTCGTCGGCTTCGACCAGTACGTCTGGATCCTGTCGCAGCCGAAGTTCTGGGTCGCCCTGCGCAACACCTTCAGCATCTTCCTGCTCTCGAGCGTGCCGCAGCTCATCCTGGCCATGTTCATCGCGGTGATGCTCGACAAGCACATCCGGGCCAAGACGTTCTGGCGCATGAGCGCGCTGCTGCCGTACGTGGTCGCGCCCGTCGCGGTGGGCCTCATCTTCAACGCGATGTTCGCCGACCAGTCCGGGGTCGTGAACGGCTGGCTCGGCGCGATCGGCATCGGTCCGATCCCGTGGCACGTCGAGCCCTTCTGGAGCCACGTCGCCATCGCCACGATGGTCAACTACCGCTGGACCGGCTACAACGCGCTCATCCTGCTCGCCGCGATGCAGGCCATCCCGCGCGACTACTACGAGGCCGCGACGGTCGACGGCGCCGGCACGTGGCGCCAGTTCTGGAGCATCACGCTGCCGTCGCTCAAGCCGACCCTGATCTTCGTCATCATCACCTCGACGATCGGCGGCCTGCAGATCTTCGACGAGCCGCGCATGTTCGACCAGTTCGGTCGCGGCGGCGCCGGGCAGCAGTGGCTGACGATCACGCTCTACCTGTACGACATCGGCTGGGGCGACTGGAACTTCGGCCGTGCGGCCGCGATGGCGTGGATCCTGTTCCTCATCATCCTGGGCATCGGCCTGATCAACCTGCTCGTGACGCGCTCTCTGGTGCGCGATGAAGGCGCGCGCGGCGGCACGCTGACCCGCGGGCAGCGGCGCGCGGCAAAGCGTGCGAAGCGCGCGACCCCGCCGGCCGCGGCGGCACTCGAGGCGGAGGCGAACCGATGACCGATCAGCGCATCCACACGGCGCCCGCAGGGGAGAGCACTGCGACGGCGACCATCGTCACAGGCCGCGTCGGGCGTCGGGCGGTGCGGATCCGCGGCTCGCGTCCGGGGTTCTGGGTCTACGCCGGGCTCGCGGTCGTTCTCGTCGCGAGCCTGTTCCCGCTGTACTTCTCGTTCCTGATCGGCTCGGGCGACGCCAACACGCTGCGCGACCCGAACAAGTCATGGATCCCCGGCGGGAACTTCCTGGCGAACGCGCTGTCGGTCGTCAACCAGCCGGCCGTCAACTTCTGGCCCGCGCTGTGGAACAGCATCTGGAGCTCCACCGTCATCGCCCTCAGCGTGGTGGTGTTCTCGACGCTCGCGGGCTGGGCGTTCGCGAAGCTGCGCTTCCCGGGTGGCCCGGGTCTCCTCGCGTTCGTGGTCGCGACGATGGCCGTTCCGCAGCAGCTGGCGGTGGTGCCACTGTACGTGCTGTTCGCGGAGTTCGGATGGACGGGCCAGATCGGCGCGATCATCATCCCCGGCCTGACCAGCGCCTTCGGCGTGTTCTGGATGACGCAGTACCTGCGCCAGACCGTGCCGGATGAGCTCATCGAGGCGGCGCGCATGGATGGCGCGTCGATGATCCGCACGTTCTGGACCGTCGGCGTCACGGCCGCGCGTCCGGCGGCCGCGATGCTCTTCCTGTTCACGTTCGTGACGGCGTGGAACAACTTCTTCTGGCCGTTCATCGTGCTCGACCGTCAGAACCCCACGCTGCCCGTGGCGCTCGCGCTGCTGCAGTCCAACTACTTCGTCGACTACTCGATCGTTCTCGCCGGTGTGGTGCTCGCCACGCTGCCGCTCCTGCTGCTGTTCGTCGTGGCAGGCAAGCAGCTGGTCAGCGGCATCATGGCCGGCGCCGTGAAGGGATGACTCCGCTCATGACCCGCTCGTTCCCCTCCCACTTCCTCTTCGGCGCCGCCACGGCCGCCTACCAGATCGAGGGCGCCGCCTTCGAGGACGGCCGCACCGCGTCGATCTGGGACCACTTCAGCCGGATGCCCGGAGCCGTGATCAACGCCGACAACGGCGACGTCGCCACGGATCACTACCACCGGTACCGCGAGGACGTCGCGCTCATGAAGCAGCTCGGCCTGCAGACCTACCGCTTCTCGACCTCGTGGTCGCGGGTGCGGCCGGACGGCGGGCCGGTCAACGCGAAGGGCATCGACTTCTACAGCCGACTCGTCGACGAGCTGCTCGAGGCGGGCATCCTGCCGTGGCTGACGCTGCACCACTGGGACATGCCGCAGGCCCTCGAGGAGAAGGGCGGATGGACGTCGCGCGACACCGTCGACCGGTTCGTCGAGTACGCCCTGTCGGTGCACGACGCGCTCGGCGACCGCGTCACAAAGTGGACGACGCACAACGAGCCGTGGTGCTCGTCGTTCCTGTCGTACACGGGCGGCGAGCACGCGCCCGGTCGGCAGAGCGTGCGCGACGGCATGCTCGCCTCCCATCATCTGCTGCTCTCGCACGGCCGAGCGGTACAGGAGCTGCGGGCGCGCGACGCGAGCCTCGAGGTCGGCATCACGCTCAACCTCACCAACGGCGAGCCGGTCGATCCGTCCGATCCCGCCGATCAGGATGCCGCCCGCCGCATCGACGGCCAGTTCAACCGGTGGTTCCTCGACCCGATCTTCCGAGGGGCCTACCCGTCGGACGTGCTCGACGACATCCAGGCCGTCGATGCCGCGGCGGTCGCCGCGTTCGAAGGTGCCGTGCAGGACGGCGACCTCGAGGCGACGTCGGCGCCGATCGACTTCCTGGGCGTGAACTACTACCACGGCGAGTTCGTGTCGGGCCATCCGACCGACAACCCCGCGCCCGCGGGGGAGGCGCCCACCGACAGGGTGAAGCGGTCGCCCTTCCCTGCCATGGACGGCGTGCACTGGGTGGACCGCGGCTACCGGCGCACCAACATGGGCTGGGAGGTCGACTTCGCGGGCCTGACGAATCTGCTCAACCGCATCTCGACCGACTACGCGCGCCCCGCGGGTGTGCCGCTGTACGTCACCGAGAACGGCGCGGCGTACGACGACGAGGTGGTCGACGGCGAGGTGAACGACCCCGAGCGGGCCGAGTTCGTGCGCGGACACGTCGCCGCTGTGCTCGATGCCATCGAGGCCGGCGCCGACGTTCGGGGATACTTCTACTGGTCGCTGGTCGACAACTTCGAGTGGGCCTGGGGCTACGAGAAGCGCTTCGGCATCGTGCGCGTCGACTACGACACGCAGGAGCGCACCGTGAAGGCCAGTGGCAAGGAGTACGCGCGGATCATCGCGGCGCGCGCGATCGAGGAGTCGGCGACCGACGTGCCGGCGGCAGTCTGAGCAGGAGACGAATGGACCAGCGGATCGGGGCGGGCGCGGCTGCGCGCGGCACGGCCACGATCGAGGAGGTCGCCGCGCGCGCCGGAGTGTCGCGCTCGACCGTCTCGCGTGTGCTCGGCGGCGGCGATCGCGTGAGCGCCGAGGCGCTGGACGCCGTGCGGCGGGCGATCTCCGAGCTGAACTACGTGCCCAACCGGGCCGCGAGATCGCTCGCCAGCCGGCAGACCCACGCGATCGCCCTGGTCGTGCCCGAGGACACCACCCGCTTCTTCGGCGACCCGTTCTTCGCGGCGATCGTCACGGGCATCAACGCGCGGCTGTCGCGATCGGATCACGTGCTGAACCTGTTCATCGCGTCCGACGACCCCGGCGACAAGGCCACGTCGTACCTGACGGGCGGCAACGTCGACGGCGCGCTGGTGGCGTCGCACCACACCAGTGACACGTTCGTGGAGCGCATCAACCAGGCCGTTCCCGTCGTGTTCGGCGGACGGCCGGTGCGGGAGCACGCGGCCGACTACTACGTCGACGTCGACAACGTCGAGGGCGGACGCGTGGGCACGCGCTACCTCGTGGAACGGGGACACCGCCGGATCGCGACGATCACCGGGCCGCTCGACATGCCGGCGGGCGTGGACCGACTGCAGGGGTTCCGGGAGGTGATGGCCGACGCCGGCCTCACGCCCGGGCCGGCCGAGGACGGCGACTTCACCGCGATCGGCGGGGCGGACGCGATGCGGCGCATCCTGGCCGCGGGCGATCCGCCCGACGCCCTTTTCGTGGCGAGCGACCTGATGGCACGAGGGGCTATGAGCGCCCTCGACGGCGCGGGTCTGCGCGTGCCCGACGACGTGGCGATCGTGGGCTTCGACGACTCACCCGTGGCGGTCAGCCTGACCCCGCGCCTCACCACGGTGCGCCAGCCGTCGCGCCTGCAGGGTGAGGCGATGGCCGATGTGCTGCTCGCGCGCCTCGCGGGCGGGCAGCCGCCGCACGCGACCATCCTGCAGACCGAACTCGTGGTCCGCGACAGCGCATAGCCCCTCGGGATCCCCTCCAGGGACGTTGACTAGCGTCGGGCGAACTCACTGCTGTCGGCGACGCAAGTGATCGCCCCCAGCGCTAGTCGACGAGCCTCGACGCCGGATGACCGTGGCCGCTAGCTTGGGCCCATGGTGTATGTGGTCCCGCTGCTCATGCTGGCGTTCTCGATCGTGACGCTGATCGACATCATCACGCGGGAGAACTGGCAGGTGAAGCACCTGCCCAAGGTGGCGTGGATCATCCTGGCGATCATCATCCCGTTCGTCGGCGGCATCTGCTGGTGGGCCGTGGGCCGTGAGTATCCCGAGCGCCCCGCTCGCGCCGCGCGTCCTCGCTCCGAGGCATGGAGCGCCGGGGCGCCCGTGCGGATCGTCGACGGCCGCGGGCCGGACACCCGCACGACCGAGCAGCAGCTCGCCGACCTCGAGCGCGAGATCGAAGAGGAGCGCCTCCGCGCGGAGATCGCCCGCCGCCGGGCCGAGCGCGGCGAGGCCTGACCCCTCGCCCTAGGCGAGCTGGGCGTCGATCTCCTCACGACGCAGCAGGATGACGCGGTCGAGCACATCCGGCGGGATCGGCTTCTCCACGGAGAAGCGGATGGCGCCCTTCGACAAGGAGAACCCCGGCAGATCGTCCTGCACCTGCGGCACGATGTCCGACGAGTGCGGGAACAGCGAGAGGTGCTTCGCCGTCTGCTGGGGCGAGATCAGGCCCTTGCCGCGGTAGGTGAGCGTCGGCATCCCGTAGCTCACCTTCTCGTCCACCTCGGGCACCAGCTCGTGCACGCGCGCCTCGATGGCGGCGAGGACGCCCCGGACCGGCTCGTCGAGAGAGGCGATGTAGTCGCTGACGACACCCATGTCGCTCATCCTGTCCCGGGTAGGGGAGACGCGAAAGGGCGCCCGGCGTGAGGCCGGACGCCCGTTCGCGTGGATGCGGGTGTCAGTCCTGCGGGTCGCCGCCGAGCTGGCCCACGGCCGGGATCGGGCCGCCGTCGTCCGCGCCGGTGCGGCGGGCACGGGCGATCAGGTTGCCCAGGTGGTAGATCGCGAGGGCCGCCACCGTGCCCAGCACGATGCCGCCGAGCTCGAACCCGCCGCCCGACATCGTGAAGCCCGCGATGCCGATGACGAGCGCGACCGCGGCGGTGTACTGGTTCACCGGGCGCGAGAAGTCGACACGGTTGTCGACCCAGATCTTGATGCCGATGATGCCGATCAGGCCGTACAGGGCGGTCGTCACGCCGCCGAGCACGCCGGCGGGGATCGAGTTGAACACCGCTCCGAGCTTGGGCGAGAAGGACAGCAGGATGGCCACGGCGCCGGCGATCCAGTACACCGCCGTGGAGTACACGCGCGTGGCGGCCATGACGCCGATGTTCTCGCCGTACGTGGTCGTGCCCGAGCCGCCGCCGAGGCCGGCGAGCGTGGTGGCGACGCCGTCGGCGATGAGGGCGCGGCCGGTGTGCTGATTGACCGCCGAGTCGGTCATCGTGGCGACGCCGCGCACGTGCCCGACGTTCTCGGCCACCAGCACGAGCACCACGGGCAGGAACATGGCGATGACCGACCACGTGCCGGGCGACGCGAAGTCGGGGAAGTGGAACTGAGGGAGCCCGATCCACGCGGCCTCGTCCACGGCCGAGAAGTCGAGCTTGCCCTGAAGCGCGGCGAACACGTAGCCCACGACGACGCCGAGGAAGATCGACACGCGCCCCAGGAAGCCGCGGAACAGCACCGCGAACAGGATGACCGCTACGAGTGTGACCGTGGCCGTGAGCGCATCGAGCTTGTAGTTGTTCCACGCGGCCGGCGCCAGGTTGAACCCGATGAGGGCGACGATGGCGCCGGCGACGACCGGGGGCATGAGCTTGTCGACCCAGCCGAGGCCGGCGAACTGCACCACGAGCCCGACGACCGCGAGCAGCACACCCACGGCGACGATGCCCGCCAGCGCGGAGCCGGTGCCGCCGATGGCGGTCGCGGCCGCGACGGGAGCGAGGAACGCGAACGACGAGCCGAGGTAGCTGGGCAGCCGGTTCTTGGTGATCAGCAGGAACAGCAGCGTGCCGATGCCGCTGAACAGCAGCGTGGTCGACACGGGGAAGCCCGTGATCGTGGGCACGAGGAACGTGGCGCCGAACATGGCGACGACGTGCTGGGCGCCCATCGCGATGGTGGCGGGCCAGCTGAGGCGCTCGTGCGGCGCGACGACGGCGCCGGGCGCGACCGTGCGGCCGTCGCCGTGGAGGGTCCAGAGGGGCATGGGGCTTCCTTCGGGCAGAGGGAGAAGAGGACAATCGATCAACGATACTTCCCTCGCTGTTTCGAGCCCGTGAACGGCGCGTGCTGCGGCGGACCTCACTCACCGACGGCCATGCGCACACTCATTCCTGCGGGGCACGCCATCCGCGGTGGATGCACATGCATGGAATACGGAGGGGACTCGCCGTACGGTGGAGACAGACGATCCCCATACGTAACGCACAGCTCTATCGACAAGCGAGATGAAAATGGCCGATCAGCCGCACCCACAAGCGGGGACACCGCCGCAGGAGAAGCCCGTCACCAAGGTCCTCAAGGAGGTGACGCACCCGGCGCTGATCCCCGGAATCGGCGTGGAGGACACGGGAAAGACGTTCTCGACCAACTGGCTCGTGTTCGGCATCGCGGGCGCCCTCGTGCTCGGCGTGGTGATCTGGGGCTTCCTCGCTCCGCAGAGCATCAGCGACACCGGTTCGGCCTCGCTCGCCTGGGTGATGGAGAACTTCGGATGGCTCTTCTCGCTGCTCGCGATCGCCACGGTGATCTTCATGATGGTCGTCGGATACGGCCGCACCGGCGGCATCCGGCTCGGGTCGGATGACGAGAGCCCCGAGTTCTCGACGGTCTCGTGGATCGCCATGCTGTTCTCCGCAGGTATGGGCATCGGCCTGCTGTTCTGGGGCCCCGCCGAGCCGCTGACCTACTTCCTCGACGTGCCGCCCGGGTTCGAGGCGGAGGCGGGTTCGCGCGACGCGATGCACCTCGCGCTCGCGCAGTCGTTCCTCCACTGGGGTCCCCTGGCATGGGCGTTCTACGCCCTCGTGGGTGGCGCCATCGCGTATGCCGCCTACCGCCGAGGCCGCGCGCCGCTCATCTCGGCGATCTTCGCGCCCATCTTCAAGGAGCGCACCGAGGGATGGGCCGGGGCCGTCGTCGACGTGTTCGCCATCATCGTCACGCTGTTCGGCACGGCGGTCACGCTCGGCATGGGTGCCCTGCAGATCGCGCGGGGCACCGAGTTCGTGACGGGCATCGGACCCCTCGGCAACGGCGCGCTGATCGTGATCGTGACGGTGCTGACCGCCGCGTTCGTCGTGTCGGCGGTCTCGGGTGTGAAGCGCGGCATCCGGCTGCTGTCGAACATCAACATGGTGATCGCACTCGTGATCGGCGTGATGCTGTTCGTGCTGGGGCCCACTCTGCTGCTGCTCAACATGGTGCCCGCCTCGGTCTCGGCCCTCTTCGCGGAGCTCGGCACCATGCTGATGCGCAACCCCGCGCAGGGCGAGGACGCCGAGGCGTTCGTGACCAGCTGGACTAACTACTACTGGGCGTGGTGGATCTCGTGGACGCCGTTCGTCGGCATGTTCATCGCGAAGATCTCGCGTGGACGCACGCTGCGGGAGTTCACGACGGTGGTCATCGTGGTGCCCGCGCTCGTCTGCATCGTCTGGTTCGGCATCATGGGCGGATCCGCGATGTACTTCGACGAGCTCACCGGCGCGGTCGGCCAGGCGATGGCCGATGGCGGCACGGAGGCCGTGCTGTTCGCCGTGCTCGACAACCTGCCGATCGGCGGCGTCCTGTCGGTTCTGGCGATGATCTCGATCATCCTGTTCTTCGTGACCTCGGCCGACTCGGCCGCCATCGTGATGGGCTCGATGAGCCAGCGCGGCAAGCCCGAGCCCTCGACGTGGGTCACGATCACGTGGGGCGTCCTGCTGGGGGCCGCGGCGCTCGCGCTGCTGCTCGCGGGCGGGCAGACCGCGCTGTCGGGACTGCAGTCGATCATGGTCGTGACGGCCCTGCCGTTCGCGGTGATCGTGATCGGCATCATGGTGGCGTGGGCGCGTGAGCTCGCGACCGATCCGTACATCCTGCGGCGCCGCTTCGCGCGCGCCGCGATCGCCCAGGGCGTGCGCCTGGGCATCGAGGAGCACGGCGACGACTTCGTGTTCGGCGCGACCGAGGTGGCGGCCCATCAGGGCGCCGGCGCGAACATCGACACGGACGACCCGGCGCTGACCGAGTGGTATGAGACAGCGACCGAGCAGATCGGCATCGTCACGGCAGAGGATGTGACCCGCACGCTCGAGCCGGGTCATATCCAGCCGAAGGGGCCGGAGCGCCCCGACCACACGGCGTCCGGAGACGCTGCGCTCGTCGTGGGTGAGGAGCGGCGGAGCCGCAGGTCGGGGCCCGACCAGCGCTGACCCGACGCGACGGTGGAACGCCGAGACGACGGACCGGATCGAGGATCCGGTCCGTCGTCTCGGTTTCCGACCGGAGATTCGGCTCGCCCTCGAGCCGGTCGAGTGCGGCTCAGGCGGTGAGCTTGCCGATCAGCTCGCGGTAGCGGGCCACCGTGCGGTCGACGATCTCGGCCGGAAGGGCGGGCGGGGTGCCCTGCTTGTCCCAGTTCGCGGCGAGCCAGTCGCGCACGATCTGCTTGTCGAAGCTGGCCATGCGGTCCTTCGGCGTGGTGCCGGTGCGCCAGGCCTCGGCGTCCCAGTAGCGCGACGAGTCGCTCGTGAGCACCTCGTCGGCCAGGCGCAGGATGCCGTCCTCACCCTCGACCGCTGCGTCGATTCCGAACTCGAACTTCGTGTCGGCCAGGATGAGCCCATGCGCCTCGGCGGTCGCCGCCGCGCGGCGGTAGATCGCGAGCGACAGGTCGCGCAGCTGCGCCGCGCGCTCGGTGCCCACCAGCTCGACCGTCTTCTCGAACGAGATGTTCTCGTCGTGCTCGCCGAGCGGCGCCTTGTACGCGGGCGTGTAGATCGGCTCCGGCAGGCGGTCGCCATCCTGCAGCCCCTCCGGCAGCGGGATGCCGCACACCGTGCCGCTGTCCTGATACTCGAGCCAGCCCGATCCGGTCAGGTAGCCCCGCACCACGCACTCGACCGGCAGCATCTGGAGCGACCGCACGATCATGGAACGGCCGGCCACCTCGTCGGGCACACGCTCGCCCGTGAGGTGGTTGGCGATGGGCTGGCCGCCGTCACCGCCCGCCAGCTGCTCGAACCACCACAGGCTCAGCGCGGTGAGCAGGGCGCCCTTGCCGGGGATGCCGGGCGCGAGCACATGGTCGAAAGCGCTCACCCGGTCGCTGGCGACGACCAGCATCCGCGTCTCGTCTCCGTCCGCGGGTGCGTACAGATCGCGCACCTTGCCGGAGTACACGTGCTTCCAACCGGGGATGTCGAGGGCCTCGCTCACCCGCCCATCATCCCACTCGCGCGGCGATCGCCCGTGCGGGATGCGCCCTCCCTCTGCCGGGACACCACCGATCCGGCGGCATCACATGCCACAGGATGTGATGCCGCCGGATCGGTGCGCTTTCGGCGGACCGGCGAGCCTGCGGCGCGTGGAGCGCTCGCCGCGCCTCCCGTCAGTGGCTGTTCAGCACCGCCCAGGCGATGAGGCTGTCGATGCGGCGCACATCCGCGCCCTTGGCGAGCTTCACCTTGATGTGGCCGGCTTTCGTCCACAGCTCGATCTCGGAGTTCCAGTCGAGCACGCCCGCATTCTCGGACGACCACATGTGGATCGCGCTGTACGGCAGGGAGTAGATCTCGACCTTCTTGCCGGTGATGCCCTGCGCGTCGCGCACGATCAGGCGCTTCGTCGTGAACGTGGCTGAATCGCGGAACGTCTTGAAGGATGCGACGGCCTCCTCACCCTGCGCCAGCAGGGGCAGGACGTCCTGGGGGACGGGGATCTCCACCTGGAGCGTCCAGGTGAGCATGGCTGCGGGTTCCATCAGTAGCCCACCTCCTTGAGAGCGAACTCGATCTGCTCAGGCGTGAACTTCTCGAACGCCAGCTGCTGCTGGAGGCCATCGCGCGAGAAGCTCATGGTGTCGAGGTACTGCTGCGCCTTCTCAGCGGCTTCGGCGTTCCAGTCCGCGCCCACGTTGTCCGCAGCGAAGGCGGCGACCTCGGTGGAATAGCCCTCGAACTCGAGCTGCGAGACCAGGCCATCGCGCGAGAAGCCCATGAGCTCGAGGTAATTCTGCGCCTGGCCCAGCGCGTTCTCCTGCTCGAGAGTGAGGTCGGGCTTCGGCGGTTCCACGGTCACAACGACCTCGGTGCCCTCCTCGACTTCTTCGCCGGCGGCGATCGACTGCGTCGCGATCACGGACTCGTCCGTGGCTTCGGCCGGCGCCGTGAAGACGAGGCCGTACGCCTCGGCGATGGGACGCGAGATGCCGACCGTGGTGCCGACCATGTCCGGCACGATCGCTGCCGCAGGCTCCTCAGCGGTCTCTTCGACCGGAGCCTCGGCCGGCTCGCTCACCGTGGGCTCCTGCGCCGGCGGCGCCGAGACCGTGGCGGCGTTCCCGCCGTTGACGAGATTGATGATGACGCCGAGCACGACCACGGCGCCCGTGACGATCCACGCCACCTTGCGGTGCTGCTGGTAGCCCTGCAGGGCGTGGCCGCGACCGTCGCGCGTGCTGCCCGTCAGCACGAGGATCAGATCGATCAGCCACCAGATGCCCAGGCCGCCGAGCGTGACGAGCTTCAGGATGCCGGTGCCGACCTTGCCGAGATAGAAACGGTCCACGCCGAAGAACCCGAGGAACCAGGAGAGGAGCCAGGTGGCGATGAAGGACTTCTGACCCTCGATCGCGCCGGCGGGAGCGTACGGCGCAGCGCTGTGTCCGGACGCGGGCGGATCGAGCGGGCCCGCGGGTGCGTTGGCCGCCGGAGGCGGGAAACCCGCGCCCTGGGGCGGGGCGGGGGGCTGTGAGCTGTCGAACGACATGGGATCTCCTGGTGATGGGAATGGTCAGCCGGCGAAGGGAGGATGCCGGGATCTCGGGGGACATATCTTTCTAGCGGGGAGGTCGTCCGCGCGTCGGTCACGCCCCCGGATATCGGGATCGGCACCCTGCGGGCTCTCACTGGCTGGTGGCGGCCCGGTGAACCCAGCCTCTTGTCGGGCGTCCGGGGGCGCCTCCTCCGATCGGTCGGCATCCACCGGGCGATCGTCCAGTGATCGACGGGCGGATGGCGGAGGGGGCGCGTCGGGGGTCGGCCGTACGCTCGATCCATGACCGCACCCTCGCCCGCCACGCGGCGTCGCGCGGCGCCGATCCTCCGGCGCGGGCGTTCGATCGCCCTGTTCGTGCTGGGCGCGCTGTGGGAGGTCTACTGCGTGCTCAACGTGCCGGGCACGGCGACGTTCGTGACGAGTGGCGCGCCCGAGGCGAGGATCACGGATCTCGGCACCGGGCTGGCCCTGTTGGCGATCGCCGCGTGGGGGACGGTCTTCGTGCGCGCACGGGCGCCATGGGCGGTTCTCGCCGCCGGCGCGGTGCTCGCTCTGATCGGCACCTCATACGTGCTGGCGCTCGTGGGCGCGACCCGCGTGCTCGCGCGGTCGCCGCGTCACTCGAAGGCCGTCGCCCTCGGCGTCGGTGCCCTCGTGCTGCTCTTCGCCGCGCGTGAGTCGCTGACCGACTGGGGGGCCGCATTGCCGTGGACGGTCGGCTACGACCCGCATCAGGCGCATCCCGGCTGGCAGGTCGTGCCCTGGGCGATCGCGGTGCTCGCCCTCGGGGCGGCGGCAGGCCTGATCGCGTATCGACGCACGCGCGTGGAGGCCGACGCGAGCCGAGCGCGAGCCGAGCGCGAGCACCAGCGAGCGGACGCGCTCGGCGAGCAGGTCGCCCGACAGGCCGAGCGCGAGCGGATCGCGCGCGACCTGCACGACGGCATCGGGCACCGGCTGTCCTCGGCCGCGCTGTCGGCGAGCGCGTTCGAGGCGAAGGTGACAGCCGACCCCTCTCTCGACCCCGCGCTGGCCGAGTGGGCACGACTCGTGCGCGAGCAGGCGCATGCTGCGCTGGATGACGTGCGCGGCGTGGTGGGCGGCCTCCGGATGGACACGGAGCCGGCATCGCCGCGGGCCTCACTGCGCTTCGTGGGAGACCTGCTGAGCGACCTGCGCGCGGCGGGGCACCGCGTCGACGCGCTCGTCGTGATGGACGGCGCGGACCGCGCCGGGGCATCGCTGCAGGCGGCCGCGTACCGCATCCTGCAGGAGAGTCTCACGAACGCGATCCGGCACGCGCCGGGGGTGCCGGTGTCGGTGACGCTTCATGCCTCACCCGAGCGGGGCGTCCGTCTCCGCGTGGTGAACCCGGTCGCCCCGGTTCCTCCCGTGGTCGGCGCGACCGGGGGCGGCCACGGCCTGGCCGGGATCCGGGAGCGGGCGGCGTCGGCCGGGGGTACGGCATGGATCGGCCCCCACGAGGGCGAGTTCATCGTCGACGTCACGCTGCCCTGGTCCGAGGGTCCGTCCATCCCTTAAGCGCCGTCCATCCCTTAGCGCCGTCGATCCGTCAGCGCCGTGCGCCGAGGGCGGCGGTGCTCGGTATCGTGGCCGGGTGCTCTCCGACGACCCGCAGCGTCCCGTGCGTGTGCTCATCGTCGATGACGACCCATGGGCGCGTGCCGCGTTGAGCGCCATCCTGGAGCCGCGCGAGGACATCGAGGTCGTCGGGGCTGCCGGCAGCGGGGAGGAGGCGATCGCCTTCGCGCGCCGCCACCGCCCCGACGTCGTGCTGATGGACATCCAGATGCCCGGAATGGACGGCATCGCGGCGACTCGGGCCCTGCTCGCCGAGGTGGAGACGAATGTCGCCGCCATGACCAGCGTCGCGGGGGCGGAGACCGTGGCGCGGATGCTCGAAGCCGGCGCCTACGGATACGTTCTCAAGGACACGCCCCCGGACGCCCTTGCGGACGCGGTGCGCACGGTGGCCCGCGGCGACGGGTTCCTCTCCCCGCGCCACACCAGGGAGCTCGTCGAGCGCGTGGCCCGCGGTGCGGGGGCAGAGGGCCGTCGGCAGGCCGCCGCGCTGTTCGCGACTCTCACCGAGCGCGAGCGCGACGCCGTGAGGCTCGTGGCGACGGGCGCGTCCGACGACGAGATCGCGCGGGCCATGCACGTGGCGGCGTCGACCGCGAAGACGCACATCCAGCAGGCGCGCCTGAAGCTCGGAGCCCGCAACCGCACCCATATCGCGGTGCTGGTCGAGCGCGCCGGCGAGACGCCGCTGCACTCCTGACGCCGCAGGATGGACGGATGAGCGCGGATCGCTGGCGGGTGGCGGCGGCGGGAGCGCAGCTGCTCGGGGTGGCCGTGATGGCCGCGATCTATGCGCCGCAGCCGCTTCTCGCGGCGATCGCGCGCGATCTCGGGCGCAGTGCCCTCGAAGCCAACCTCGTGGTGTCGATGACCACGCTCGGCATCGCGGCGGGCGTCTTTCCGGCCGCGTGGCTGGCGGAGCGCCTCGGCCGCGGCCGCGTGATCGCGGGGTCTCTGGCGGGCGGGGCGGCGCTCACCGCGGTGACCGCGCTCGCCGCGGACTGGCCGGTGCTGGTCGCGTCGCGGCTGCTCACGGGGCTGGTGCTCAGCGGAGTGCTCGTGTCGGCGCTCGTGTGGTCGTCCGAGGCGGCGCCCGCGATGCGACGCCGACGCGTGGCGGCCATGTACGTCGCCGGCACCACGGCGGGTGGCATGGCGGGGCGCATCGTCGCCGGGCTCGCGGCCGAATGGTGGGGATGGCGCGCGGGCGTCATCGCGGTCGATGCGATCGTGCTGGCCGCCGGCGCGGCGGGCGTCGCCGCGGTCGGTCTCATGGTGCGCCGTCGCGCGGCCGCACCCGCGTCCGGCCCGGTCGAGGCGGCACGCCGGGTGCACTGGACGGTGCGGGCGCGGCTTTTCGTCGTGGCTTTCGCGGGGATGGCGGTGTTCATGGGGGTGTTCAACGCGGTCGCGTTCCGTGTGCACGAGCCGCCGTTCTCGCTGGGCGTCGGTGTCACGTCGCTGCTGTTCCTCACTTACGCGGCCGGCACCGTGTCCTCCATGCGCACGGGTGCGGTGCTCGACCGCTTCGGGCCCCGCGCCACGATCCTCACCGGCGCCGGCATCATGGCGGCGAGCGCGGGCATCCTGCTCGTCGACCACATCGCGGCGGTGATCGCGGGCCTGCTCGTGCTCGCGGCGGGCTTCTTCATGCTGCACACCGGCGCCAGCGCGACCGTGCCGTCGGTGTCGCCGCGCCCATCGGTGGGCCAGGCCTGGTACACGCTCTTCTACTACGCGGGCTCTTCGGCCGGCGCGCTGCTGCTCGGCTGGGCCTGGGACGCGGCCCGGTGGCCCGCGGTGACGATCGCCGCCCTCGCGCTGATCGCGATCGCGGCCGCAGCGGTGGCCTCCCTGCCGCGTCGCCCGAGTTGACGACACGTGCTCTCCACGGCGACACGTCGTTCGCACGCTCAGCCGACGTGTGCTCGGTGAGAGCACGTGTGCTCGGGCGCGGCGGGCGCGGCGGGCGCCGCGGGCGCGGCGAGCCGCCGGGCTTACTCCGCGACGCGCGCGGCGATATCGGTGCGGTGGTGCGAGCCCTCGAGCCCGATGCGTCCGATCGCCTCGTAGGCGCGCTCGCGGGCGGTGGGGAAGTCGGGCGCCGTCGCCACCACGTTGAGCACGCGGCCGCCGGTCGCCGACAGCCCGTCCATCGATCGCGCCGTCGCGGCGTGGGCGATGTGCACGCCCTCGACCGACTCGGCCTCCTCCAGGCCGGTGATCGGGCGCCCGGTCATGGGCTTCTCCGGGTAGCCCTCGCTCGCGAGCACCACGGTCACGGCGACGTCGTCGGCGAACTCCGGCTCGGGCTCGTTCTCGAGCGTGCCGGTCGCCGCCGCGAGCAGCAGGCGCGAGAGCGGCGTCCTCAGGCGCGGCAGCACGACCTGCGTCTCGGGGTCGCCGAAGCGCGCGTTGAACTCGATCACGCGCACGCCGGCCTCGGTCAGGATGAGCCCCGCGTACAGCAGGCCGATGAAAGGCGTGCCCTCCTCGTCGAGGCGCCGGATGACCGGCAGCGCGACGGTCTCGGTCACGTGCGCGACGAACTCGGCCTCGGAGCCGAAGCGCTCGGCGAGCCATGGCAGGGGCGAGTACGCGCCCATGCCTCCCGTGTTGGGGCCGGCATCGCCGTCGAGCGCCCGCTTGAAGTCCTGCGCGGGGCTCAGGGCGCGCACCGTGTCGCCGTCGCTCACGAAGAACAGCGACACCTCGGGCCCCGAGAGGTACTCCTCGATGAGCACGGGGCCGCTCGGAAGATACGTCTCGGCATGGGCGATCGCCGCCGCGCGGTCGTCGGTCACGATCACGCCCTTGCCGGCGGCCAGGCCGTCGGCCTTCACGACGTATGGCGCGCCGTAGGCGTCGAGCGCCGCGGCGACCTCGTCGGCCGTGCGCGCATGGGTCGCCCGTCCGGTCGGCACCTCGGCCGCGGCCATGATGCGCTTGGCGAACGCCTTCGACCCCTCCATCTGCGCGGCAGCGCGACCGGGACCGAACACGGGGATGCCGCGCTCTCGCAGCTCGTCGGCGATGCCCGCGATGAGCGGGGCCTCCGGGCCCACGATCACCAGGTCGATCGCGTTGTCGATCGCGAACGCCGCGACCGCGGCGGGGTCGAGCACATCCAGCTCGACGAGCGTGGCGTCGCGGCCGATGCCCGCGTTGCCGGGCGCCGCGAACAGCTCGTGAGGGCCCCCCTCCGACCGCAGCGCCAGGACGATGGCGTGCTCGCGCGCGCCGGAACCGAGGACCAGGATCTTCACGCCCCCAGCCTATCGAGGCGGGTTCGCCGCCGTATCGGCACCCAGGTCGGCGTCCACGCGTCCTAACCTGGACCGGATGGCCGCACGCAGGATCGACACCGGTGACGGGCGCGACGCGCTCGCCGCCGTCTCGTCCGCGATCGAGGCGGGCCAGAACCCGCCGCGCGCGGCGCATGCCACGGCGGTGCGGTATCTGCTGCAGCTGCTGGCCGAGAAGGCGCCGGGCAACAGCGTCGAGGTGCGCGTGCCGCCGTTCGGCGCGGCTCAGGTGATCCAGGGGCCCCGGCACACGCGCGGCACTCCGCCGAACGTCGTGGAGATGGACCCGCAGACGTGGATCGACCTCGCGATCGGCGCGCTGCCGTGGGCGGATGCCGCCGCGGCCGGCCGGCTGCGGGCCTCGGGTGTGCGCGCCGACCTGTCGGGGCTGCTTCCGCTGCGGCCCTGACGCGCCTGGCGGAAGCCGTCGCGTCCGGGCGCGGATGGAGGGTTCGCGGGGCGGATCCACGACCGCTATTCAGGAACGGAGTGGAAGAATCGGACCATGCCCTCCCGTTCCGAATTCCCCGCCGACGCGCGCGTCTCCGAGCAGGTTCCTGGATCGGACATCGCGAGCGTGCGACGCTCACCGCGGTATGGGGTCTTCGCGGCGCTGGGCGCGGCGCTCGGCGTCATCGTGGCGATGATCCTCGCGACCGCGTTCGACGGCACTCACGAGCCCAGCCCGTTCACCGAGGTCGTGTACTCGCCGTCGCAGGCGTTCGGCTTCATCCTGCTGTGGTGCGTTCCCGCGGGCATCCTGCTCGCGATGATCGCGGCGCTGCTGCTCGAGTGGGCGGTCGGCCGCCGGGTGCGCCAGGTCGCGGTCGTGCACGAGACGATCGCCGACTGACGCCACTGCCCGCAGCGCGACCGGAGCGGATCAGCCGAGCTCGCGCAGGATGGGCTGCATCGCCGCATCGAAAGCGGCGACGTCTCCGCGCAGACTGTCGGACACCGCGACCGTGAGGGCCCCGATCCACCACACGCCGCGCTGCACGAGCGGGAGCACCTGCACGTCGAGCCGGAAATCGTGGGCGCGGCGGCCCGCGCGGCGCTCGAACTCGACGACCGCTCCCGCGTAGCCCCGGTAGGAGCGGCGCATCCGTTCGTATCGGGCAGCGGCGTCGTGCGCGTACGCCAACGCGGCCGCCCCGTACGGCGCCGCCGCATCGCGCAGGGCGTCGGCGTACGACGGCAGGGCGACGTGGGTGCCGAAGCCCGGCAGCAGCTCGAGCGGCACGGGCGACGGATGCGCTTCGGGCTCGACCGTCATGTCCCAGTACCGTCGCCACAGTCGCTCGACACCCTCGCTCGCGTCGGGGCCGCGCTCGACCCCGCGCAGCGGCGGAAGCTCGTCGGGGTGGCGCACGCCCAGGGCCTGACGCAGATAGAGCGCGACGAGGACCGAGGGGCTGCAGTCCTCGCGGACATGCCAGTCGGGCGCCGTCATGGGGACATTATGTCGCGGCGGGCTGCACCTGCCGCGGTCGGTCATCGGGTGCGAGATGTGTCCTCGCGCCGGCGGGACGGCCTTTTCCCAGTATCTCGGCCGGTAGTGTGGTGGCGTGGCCGCCGCACATTCCCCTTCGGCTCCTCAGGCCGAACCCCACTCGTCCCGCTCCACCACCTCCACCTACGCCGAGGCCGGCGTCGACACCGCTGCAGGTGACCTGGCCGTCGAGCTGATGAAGTCGTCCGTCAAGGCGACGCACGGTCCCGAGGTGCTGGGTGGTGTCGGCGGATTCGCCGGGCTGTTCGACGCCTCGGCTCTCGTGGGCATGAGGCGTCCCCTTCTCGCCACGAGCACGGATGGCGTGGGCACCAAGGTCGCCATCGCGCAGGCCATCGACAAGCACGACACGATCGGGCACGATCTGGTCGGCATGGTCGTCGACGACATCGTCGTGGTGGGTGCCAAGCCGCTGTTCATGACCGACTACATCGCCACGGGCAAGGTGTTCCCGCAGCGCATCGCCGACATCGTGCGCGGCATCGCGGAGGCGTGCGCACTCACGGGCACGGCGCTCGTCGGCGGCGAGACGGCCGAGCACCCGGGTCTTCTCGGGCCGAACGACTACGACGTCGCAGGCGCCGCGACCGGCGTGGTCGAAGCCGATGCCGTGCTGGGCGCCGAGCGCGTGCGCGCGGGCGATGCGGTCATCGCGCTGGGCTCATCCGGCCTCCACTCCAACGGCTACTCGCTCGTGCGCCACATCGTCACGCGGGCGGGCATCTCGTACGGCGACCAGGCCGCCGACTTCGGCACGACGTGGGGTGAGGCGCTGCTCGAGCCGACACGCCTCTACACGGCGCCGCTGCTCGAGCTCATCGGGAAGCTGGGCGATTCCGGCGGCGACAACGCCGTGCACTCGCTGAGCCACGTCACCGGAGGCGGCATCGCGGCGAACCTCGCACGCGTGCTGCCCCGCGGCACGTTCGTCGACGTCGACCGCTCGACGTGGTCGCCGTCGCCGGTCTTCCGCGTGCTGAGCGACATCGCCGGCACCACGCTCGAGTCGAGCGAGGGCACGTGGAACCTCGGCATCGGGTTCCTCGCGGTGGTCGCCGCCGATCGT
Organism: Microbacterium sp. NPDC096154; assembly: GCF_040302945.1. Taxonomy (NCBI): domain Bacteria; kingdom Bacillati; phylum Actinomycetota; class Actinomycetes; order Micrococcales; family Microbacteriaceae; genus Microbacterium; species Microbacterium sp. NPDC096154. The sequence goes on along the minus strand of NZ_JBEOSM010000005.1, from coordinate 94,712 downwards.
GTGGACGAGGCCATCGGCCACATCGAGCACGCGGGCATCCCCGCCTGGCAGGTGGGCGTCGTCCAGGGCGGCGCGCTCCCGGAGGGCGACTACGAGCAGGGCGCCAAGGGCGTCGACGGCGGCGCGGTGCGCCTGGTGGGCGAGTACGCGGACAGCCGCGGTCACTGAGAAGAACGGATCACGTAACAACCCCATGTGCGGCATCGTCGGAATGGTCGGGCGCGCCCCGGTCAACCAGGACATCTACGACGCTCTTCTCCTTCTTCAGCACCGCGGGCAGGATGCGACGGGTATCGCGACCGCCGAGCCGAACGGCGTGATGCACACGCACAAGGCCGGCGGCATGGTGCGCGAGGCGTTCCGCACGCGGGACATGCGCTCGCTGCTCGGAAACGTGGGCCTCGGCCACGTGCGCTACGCGACCAAGGGCACCGCCTCGAGCGAGGAGGAGGCCCAGCCCTTCTACGTGAACTCGCCGTACGGCATCATCCTGATCCACAACGGCAACCTCACGAACACGCGCGAGCTGACCGCTGACATGGCGCAGCGCGACCGCCGGCACCTGAACTCGTCGAGCGACACCGAGCTGCTGCTCAACGTGCTCGCCAACGAGCTGCAGGCCACGACCAGCCCGGTCGATCTCGAGCCGGAGCGGATCTTCGAGGCGGTTTCACGCACCCACCGCCGCATCGAGGGCGCGTACGCCGTGATCTCGATCATCGCGGGTTACGGCCTGCTCGCGTTCCGCGATCCGTTCGGCATCCGGCCGCTCATCCTGGGCCGCCGCACGGGGGAGGACGGCAAGGACGAGTGGGTCGTCACGAGCGAGTCGCTCGTGCTCGAGAACGCCGACTACGAGATCGTGCGCGAGGTCGAGCCCGGCGAGGCGGTCTTCATCACGACCGAGGGCGAGCTGTTCGCGAAGCAGTGCGCCGACGCCCACACGCTGCTGCCGTGCTCGTTCGAGTACGTGTACCTGGCGCGCCCCGACTCGATCATGAACGGCATCTCCGTGTACGAGTCGCGTCTGCGGATGGGCGAGAAGCTCGCCGCCACGATCGCGAAGCACGTGCCGGATGGCCTGATCGACGTCGTCATGCCGATTCCGGACTCGTCGCGCCCCGCCGCGATGGAGGTCGCGCGCGTGCTGGGAATCGAGTACCGCGAGGGCTTCTACAAGAACCGTTACGTCGGCCGCACGTTCATCATGCCCGGGCAGGCGGTGCGCAAGAAGAGCGTGCGCCAGAAGCTCAACGCCATGTCGAGCGAGTTTCAGGGCAAGAACGTGCTGCTGATCGACGACTCGATCGTGCGAGGCACCACCAGCAAGCAGATCGTGCAGATGGCGCGCGATGCCGGCGCCACGTCGGTCACCTTCGCCTCGGCCGCGCCGCCCGTGCGGCACCCGCACGTGTACGGCATCAACATGCCGTCGCGTCACGAGCTGATCGCCCACGGCCGCACGATCCCCGAGATCGCCCGAGAGCTCGGCGCCGATCATCTCGTCTACCAGGAGGTCGACGACCTGCGCGACGCGATCGTCGAGAGCGCCAAGGGCGAGCCGACGTTCACCGACCTCGACATGAGCTGCTTCGACGGCCGTTACGTCACCGGCACGGTGACCGACGAGTACCTCGCCTGGGTCGAGGGCAACCAGAGCTCCTGAGCGGGGGCCGGTGAATCCGTTCACCGCGCTCTGATACACCTGGGCCGTATGAACGCGCCCCCCAGCGATCCTCCTCTCGGCGACACCGTCGCGCACATCCGGTCCCTGCTGCCGCTGCTCGTGCCGAGCGAGCGGCGGGTGGCCCAGGAGTGCGTCGATCGGCCCGAGGCCGTCGTGGAGATGTCGGGCGCGGATCTTGCGGACCACACGGGGACGTCTCCGGCGACGGTGAGCCGCACCTGCCGCAGCCTCGGGCTGCGGGGCTTCCAGCACCTGCGCATGCTGCTGGTGCGCGACCTCGGCGCCAGGGCGCAGGCCTCGGCAGAGGAGCCGCCCGGAACTCCGGGGCGGCTGCAGCTGCTGGCCGAGGGGGCCTCGGCGATGCTGCTGGGCGCGCTGCGCGGAGTCGACCCCGCCGCCTTCGACGCAGCAGCGGACCTCGTGGCTGCCGGCCGGCGAGTCGTCATCGTCGGGAGCGGCGGTTCGATGCCCGCCGTGCAGGCCACGGCTCTGCGGTTCGTCACCAGCGGACGCGCCTGCGAGGCACCGCTCGACAGCGTTACGCAGCAGCTCACGTCCGCGGTGCTGGTCGACGGCGACGTCTGCCTCGCCGTGAGCGAGAGCGGTGCCAACAACTTCACGATCGCCGCTGCGGCCGCGGCGGCAGCGGGGGGAGCGAAGGTGATCGGAGTGACGAGCTATCCCCGCGCGCCTCTCGCCGAGCACTGCGACGTGCTGCTGGTGGCGGGCTCGCGGCCCGCCGCGTGGGACGGCGGAGGAATCGGCGGAAACCTGGTTCAGCTGCTGCTCCTGTCGGGCCTGCAGCAGGCGGTCGCGGAGCGCACGGTCGGAAGCGCCCGGGCGAGGGCCGCGACGATGGGGGAGGTCATCGAGCTGACGACCACGGTCGAGGGCGAGACACCCGGCGGCGAGCCGGACGCCCGACGAAGAGTTCGCGGGCCCGCATCCGACAGTTGACCTGCCGGTATCCGAACGTTCATCCCGTGCGCTGATAGTCGATCCGGAAGCCGCTTCCCTGGGAAGGCCTCAGCATGTAAGCCGCTTCCGAGGAGTGGCGCATGGGCACGATTCGCCTGACCGGCATCGGACGCACCTTCAAGAGCACGGCCGCCGTGCGCGATGTCGACCTCACCGTCGACGACGGGGACTTCCTGGTGCTGCTCGGCCCCTCGGGCTGCGGCAAGACGACCCTGCTTCGCATGATCGCGGGTCTACTGCAGCCCAGTACGGGCACCATCGAGCTCGACGGCGTCGACATCACCGAGCAGCCCTCGAAGAAGCGCGACCTCGCGATGGTGTTCCAGAGCTACGCCCTCTACCCGCACCTGTCGGTGCGCAAGAACCTCGCCTTCCCGTTGACGATCCAGAAGCTCTCCAAGGCCGAGATCGCCCGCCGCGTGCAGGATGTGGCCGACGTCCTGGAGATCGGACACCTGCTCGACCGCAAGCCGAAGGAGCTCTCGGGCGGCCAGCGACAGCGCGTCGCCGTGGGCCGCGCGCTGGTGCGCGCCCCGAAGGCGTTCCTCATGGACGAGCCCCTGTCGAACCTCGACGCGAAGCTGCGCACGCAGACGCGCCAGGAGCTGACCGCCCTGCATCGGCGGCTGCGCGCGACCTTCGTCTATGTCACGCACGACCAGGTCGAGGCGATGACCATGGCGACCAGGATCGCGGTGCTCGACGGAGGCCGCATCGAGCAGCTGGGTGCGCCGTCCGACGTCTATGACCGGCCCGCATCCGTGTTCGTCGCCGGCTTCGTCGGGAGTCCCGCGATGAATCTGCTCGACGTGCGGATCGTCTCGGATGGCGGCGTGCTCGCCGTATCCGCGGAGGGCGTCGCCGGCCGGCTCTGGACGGGCGACGTCGACGACCTCGACGCGGTGCTCGGTATCCGCCCCGAGCACCTCGAGATCGTGCCCGACGCGCCAGGGGCGCCCGGCGTGCGTCTGAAGGCCCGGGTCGACCTGGTCGAGAACCTCGGCGCCGAGCAGATCATCACCTGCGCCGTCGGTGCGGCCCGCGTGCAGGTGCGGATCGCCCGCGACGTGCCGGTCGCCGCCGGAGACGCGCTGACCCTCGGCGCGGCGCTGGAGCGCGTGCACCTGTTCGAGCGGACCTCGGGGCGGCGACTGGAGTGGGTGCCCGACACCGTCGACGAGTCCGTGCTCGTCGACGCCTGAGCGCCCGACGCGCCTTCGCCGCTGCCCAGCGCCTCTCCTCCGCTTTCCCCTTCCCGCCCTACCCGACACCCAGGTTCCCGCCCTACCCGACACCCAGGAGTGCATTCCATGAAGATCCGCGCCCGTGCCACGGGCTTCGCTCTGCTGACGATCGCAGCCGTCGCGCTCGCCGGCTGCGCCACCAGCGCCGGCAGCCCGGCCGACGCCCCGGCCGGCGACGATGTCGCCGCGGGCACCGTGCCTGCCCTCTCGCCCGACACCGAGGTCGAGATCGTCTTCGAGTCCTACAACATCGGCCAGGCCGGTGTGTGGGAGGAGACGATCAACACGCTCGTCGACGAGTTCGAGCAGGAGCACCCGAACATCACCGTGACACCCCAGGCGCCCTCCGTCGCGCTTTCGGGCGGGAACGCGTCGACCGTCGCATCGGTGCAGCAGCAGCTGCTCGCCGGCAACCCGCCGGATGTCGCCCAGCTCACGTTCGACACGCTCGACTTCACGATCAACCAGCTCAAGCCGCCGGCGGTCGAGGACCTGTTCGGCACGGCAGCGGTCGAGGAGCACTTCGGCGGAGAGTACCCCTTCCACGAGCGGGCCAAGCCCCTCGCCGACTGGGACGGCAAGACCTACGGCGTCCCGTACGTCTTCTCGACGCCCCTGCTCTGGGTCAACGCGACGGCACTCGAGAAGGCCGGGATCGATCCGGCCACGGTCGACCTGTCGACGTGGGGTGACGTCGCGGAGGTCGGCGCCCAGCTCGCCGAGGCGAACGGCAAGCCGCCGCTCACGGTGGCGTGCGCCACGAATGTCGGCAACTGGTGCATGCAGGGCATCATCCGTTCGAACGGCGGTCGTGTCATCAGCGAGGATCGCAGCACCATCGAGTTCGGCGAAGAGGGCGCGGTCGGGGCGGTGCAGATGCTGCGTGACCTGTACGACGCGGGCGTGCTCGAGAACGCCGATGCCACGGCGCAGTACGAGGGGTTCGCGCGCGGTGAGTCGTTGATGCAGGTGCAGACCTCCGTCATGCAGAGCACGTTCCAGGCCGCCGCCGACGCCGGTGGCTGGGAGCTGATGGCGTTCCCGCTGCCCGGCTTCGAGGGCAAGGCGACCGTGCCCACGAACTCTGGATCGGCGCTGTACATCTTCAGCCAGGACCCCGCCAAGCAGGCCGCCGCGTGGGAGTTCATCACGCACATGACGAGCCCTCGGGCGTACGAGCTGATCACGGCGGGCATCGGCTACGTGCCGCTGCGACCGGGCATCACCGAGCCCGGCGGGCCGCTCGCGGCGTGGGCCGCAGAGACGCCGACGCTCGAGCCGAACCTCGAGCAGCTTGACCGCCTGGAGGGCTGGCAATCGTACCCGGGCAACAGCTACGTGCAGATCGACGACCTGCTGTGGAGCGCGATCGAGCAGTCCGTGTTCTTCGGAGCCGATGTGGAGAGGTCGCTGACCGAGGCGGCCGAGCGCGCACAGGGTCTGGTGGCGAACTGACATGACGATCGAGCTCACCGGGACGCAGCCCGATCCCGTTCGTCGGCACGTGCTGCCCGGCCTGCACAACCTGCGCGACGTCGGCGGTTATCCCGCCCAGAGCGGCGTGACCCGCTGGGGCAGGCTGTTCCGATCCGACGCCCTGCACGGCATCGATGAGGCGGGACGGGCGCGCCTCGGTGAGCTCGGCATCGCCCACGTCGTCGACCTGCGCGGGGCTGAGGAGCGTCGCCGCCAGCCCAGCAGCCTCGCCGGCGTGCCGCTGCAGATCCACGAGCTGCCCGTGTTCGACGAGGCCGCACCCCCTGCCCAGCTCGCGCAGGGCATCGACCTGGCGGCGATCTACGACCACATCGTCGACCACCGGGCGAGCGTCCTCGCGGACGCGATCCGGGTGATCGCCCGCGCGGGCGACGGCGAGGCCGTGCTGGTCCACTGCACGGCGGGAAAGGATCGCACCGGCCTGGTGATCGCCTTCGCCCTGCTCGCCGCGGGCGTTGACCGCGACGCGGTCGTGGCCGACTACGCCCTGACGGCCCGATACCTCGCAGGAGCCTGGGCCGACGCCATGCTCGCGTCGCTGCGACGCGGCGGCGTGGAGCTGTCGGCCGCGATGGTCGAGCTGGTGACGGCCAGCCCCGCACCCGTGCTCGAGCAGCTGCTCGAGCGCGTCGATCGCGAGCACGGTTCCCCTGTGGCGCTGCTGCAGCGGCATGGACTGACCTTCGGCGAGATCGACCGGCTCACGGCGGCCCTCGTCTCCTGACACCCTCCACACGAAACGGACAAGCATGCGCACCTACGGACAGCACCCCGCACCCGAGCACTTCATCCTCCACGTCTCCGACACGCATTTCGTCGGCGACGGCGATCTGCTGCACGAGCAGATCGACTCCGACCGCAATCTCGCCGAGCTCTTCGACGGCTTCGCGCGCGGCAACGCGCGTCCCGAAGCCATTGTGTTCACGGGGGACCTCGCCGATACGGGCCGCCCCGATGCCTACCGCCGCCTGAGGGCTCTGGTCGAGCCCGCAGCCGAGAAGCTGGGCGCCCAGGTGATCTGGTGCATGGGCAACCACGACGAGCGCGTGGCGTTCCGCGCGGGCCTTCTGGACGAGGACGGCGACGAGTCGGAGCCGGTCGACCGCGTGTACGACGTCAACGGACTGCGCATCATCGCGCTCGACTCGACCGTGCCCGGACAGCACTACGGGGAGCTGAGCGACGCGCAGCTCGCGTGGCTCGGCGACCAGCTCGCGACCCCGGCGCCCGACGGCACGCTGATCGCCCTTCACCACCCGCCGGTGCCGAGCCCGCTGGGACTGCTGGCACTCGTCGAGCTCCGCGACCAGCACCGGCTGCAGGAGGTGGTGGCCGGTACCGACGTGCGCGGCATCCTGGGGGGCCACCTGCACTACTCGACCACGAGCACGCTCGGAGACATCCCCGTCTCGGTCGCCTCGGCCACCTGCTACACGCAGGATCTCCAGGTGGTCTACCCGGGGGCACGGGGCGCGAACGGCGGTCAGTCGTACAACCTCGTGCACGTGTACGGCGACCGCGTGCTGCACTCGGTCGTGCCGATCGGGCAGTTCCCGACGGTCTACGAGATGACCCCCGAGGTGCTTCAGGCCTGGCTCGACAAGAGCGAGGAAGAGCAGCTCGCCGACATCAACGCGTCCGTCGCCGGCGAGCCCGCGCTCGTCGCGGAGTGAGCCGTGTTCGTCGCTGTGTCCGCCGTCACCCCACGTGAGGGGGTGGCGGCGGCGCCGGCGCCGCGCCGCCGGGGCCCGCGCTGGTCGTCGGTGGTGCCGTACCTGTACCTGTTGCCGGCGGTGCTGATGCTCGTCGTGTGGACGTACAAGCCGCTCGTCGAGACGTTCCAGCTGTCGTTCTTCGACTGGAACCTCATCCCGACCAGCCCGCGCACGTTCGTCGGCGTCGACAACTACGCCGAAGTCGTCGCGCTGCCCGAGCTGCACGTCGCCCTCGCGAACACCGTCGTCTACGTGGCCGCGTTCTTCGTCTTCTCGCTCGTGCTGCCCGTGCTCGTCGGGCTGCTCGCCGGACGCGTGTCGGGCCGCGCGAAGGCGATCTATCAGGGCCTCATCTTCGTGCCGTTCCTCGTGACGCCGGTCGCGACGGGCGCTGTCTGGCGTTGGCTGTTCGCCGAACAGGGCACGATCCCGGCGATCGCGCGCGCCCTCGGGTGGGAGCTCGGCAACGTCTTCCGCGACCCGTCGATGGCGATCTGGGGCGTGATCGTGATCGTGGGGTGGCAGATGCTCGGCTTCGGCGTGCTCGTCGTCGCCGCCGGCTTCGCCGGCATCAGCCCCGACTACGGTCATGCGGCCTCGCTCGACGGAGCCAGCGAGAGGCAGATCGTGCGCCGCATCACCCTTCCACTGCTCTCGCCGAGCCTGCTGTTCATCGCGCTGATGACCATCCTGCTGGCCGCGCAGTGGACGTACCCGATCATCGACCTGCTGACGCAGGGCGGTCCGACCGGCGCCACGACGAACATCTACTACCTGCTGTACCAGTTCGGCTTCCGCAACTTCGATGCGGGACTCTCGGCTGCCGCCGGTGTGATCTTCTTCGTGGCGTTCGGCCTCATCGCCCTGCTGTTCCTGCGGCTGCAGGACAGGCTCAGCTTCTACGACAACTGAGGAGTCGGCGTGTCCTTCGTCACCGTCCCCCTTCCTGCGCCCGCTGCGACGGCGGCGCGCTCTCGTGTCGCCGTCGCGGATGCACCCGTCGCCGCGCGGTCTCGTGTCGCCGTCGTCGCGGGGCACGTGGTGCTCGCCGCGCTCGCGCTGTTCAGCGTGTTCCCCGTCTACTGGATGATCGCGACGGCGCTGCGACGCCCCGAGGACGCGCTCAGCCAGAGTCCCGTGCCGTGGCCGGTCAGCCTCGAGAACGTCGCCTACGTCTGGCGGGCCATCCCGATCGACGCCATGCTCGTGAACACGTTCGGGATGGCGGCGGTGCTCGCCGGCGCCCAGCTGCTGATCGCGGTGCTCGCCGCCTACGCGTTCGCGATGTGGAGCTTTCCCGGCTCGGCGCTGCTGCAGTTCCTCTTCGTCGGGTCCTGGCTGGTTCCGTTTCAGGTGACGATGATCCCGAACTACCTGCTCGTCTCGCAGCTCGGGCTCCTGGGCACCGTCGGCGGCGTCGTCATCCCGCAGCTCTCGGGTGCATTCGCGGTGCTGCTGATGATGCAGCACATGCGCGCCTTCCCGCGTGAGCTGATCGACGCGGCGCACATGGACGGGCGCTCGAGCTGGGCCACGCTGTGGACCATCGTGATCCCCAACATGAAGCCGGCTCTCGCCGCGCTCGGCATCATGGGCTTCATCTCAGCCTGGAATGAGTACCTGTGGCCGTCTCTGGTGATGCGGCAGAGCGATGCGCTGATCCAGGTGGGCGTGCGCGCGTTCCTCGGCGCTGAGGGCAACAACTGGGGAGCCACCATGGCGGCTGCCGGCATGGCGACCGTCCCGGTGCTGCTCATCTACATCTTCCTGCAGCGGTACGTGGTCGACGCGTTCGTCCGGTCCGGGCTCAAGTAGGGGAATCGCCCCAGCGCACAGCGAAAGGCGGCACGGTCATCCGACCGGCCGCCTTTCGCTGTCGTCTGCGAGAGAGGACTCAGGCCTGCTGGGCCTGATACTCGTCCTCGTCTTCGTCGTTGTACATGTCTGCCCACTTGTCGACGTACTGGTCGTCGCTCGGGTGTCCGAGCTCACGCTCCAGCGCCGCATAGTCGACCGACGGGCTGAACGACTTCAGCTCGCGGGCGAGCTTGGTGTGCTTCGCCTTCTGACGGCCACGCCCCATGCGCGAGACCCCCTCACGTTTAGCTGCCGGGATCGCGGCCCGGCGCTTGTCTGAACCCGGCAGGGGAGCCGGTGAAGAGTAGGATTCAGAATAACACGCGGCCTCGGCGCCTCGGCCGGCCGCGCCACCGGGAAGGGGTCTGCCGATGACGGATCAGCCGATGGAGAGGGCAGAGGGCGAGCGCCGCGAGGCGCCCGTCGATGCCGGGATGCGCGGGGCGGTGATCGCGGGAGTGATCCCGGGGCAGTCGCCGCGCGTCATGAAGGAGGCCGCGCGATACGCCGCGCTGCTGGGCGCGCCGCTCGCGGTCGTTCACGTCGATGTCACCCGCTTCGTCACATACGAGGACCCTGACGGCTACGTTCATTCCGCGCCCGTCGACATCAATGTGCAGGCCGGCGAGGGTGAACTCGAGGCCGTGCGCGCCGAGGCGGAGACTCACCTGGCCAACAGCGGCGTCACCTGGGAGGTCCGCCAGCTCGTGGGCGACCCGGCGCTGGCGATCAAGCACCTCGCCGACCGCGTCGACGCCGCGCTGATCGTGGTGGGCACCCGCAAGCGGGGCTTCGGCGAGTCCATCCGCGAGTTCTTCACGGGCTCCGTCGCCGCACGTCTGTCGCACCGCCAGCACCGGCCCATCCTGGTCGTGCCGCAGGATGAGCCGCTCAAGGACGAGGACTCGTTCCCCGAGGTCGAGGGCTGATCCTCCACAGCCCTGGGTGCGCGCCCGACGACTCCACCTCGCGGGAGTTCGCCCGGAGCGGGCGAGCGCCGGCGTAGCGTCCCGGATCGACCGTGTGGAGCGTGATCTCGGCCTGCGGATCGACACGGTGGAGAAACGACACGGTGGAGAAGAGCTGACAGAAGTGAGGATCGCGGTCGCTCGGATCGAGTGGCCGCGATCCTCACTTGGTCACGCGGTGATCAGCGGCGCAGCGCCTCGGTGAGAGACGACGCGGCCGCGTCGAGCGCCGACTGCAGCGCATCGACGGTGGACGCGGGCAGCGCTCCGCCCCGAGCGACGTGCGTTCGCAGCTCGGACCGCACACGCCCGCGGAAGTCCGCGACGGCCGCCTCTGCCCGCTGCAGCTGTTCGCGTGCGGCTACCTTCGCATCGCTCGCCGCTCCCGATGCGGGGCCGGGCTGCGGGCGGGGCGCCTCGGTCGCGGCCGCCGCGAGGTCGGCGCGCAGGCTGCGCATGGCCTCGCGCACGTTGGCGCGGACCTCATCGGCGATCAGCCGCACGGTGTCGGCCAGGCCGGCCTCGATGCCGTCGAGGTCGTCGGCGCGGGCGGCGAGCTCGGCGCGTCCGGCCTCCGTGATCTCGTAGACGGTCTTGCGGCCGTCCGTCGTCTTGGTCACGAGCCCTTCCTCCTCGAGCTTGGCGAGGCGGGGGTAGATCGTGCCGGCGCTGGGCGTGTAGGTGCCGCCCGTGCGCTCGGCGACTGCCTGCATGATGTCGTACCCGTGGCGAGGCGTCTCGGCCAGCAGATTCAGCAGGTAGAGGCGCAGGTCGCCATGGGAGAAGACCGGAGGCATCAGCGAGCCCCCTCCGGGGAGGTCGGCTCGTCCGCAGGAGCGGAAGAGGCCGGCGCGGCCACGCGGCGCAACACGGTGATGTCACCCGAGACCGTGTTGACGCGCACGTCGACGAACGACCCGGCGAGCTCGCCGGTCGATCCCGCGAAGTTGCTGGGCCCGCTGGAAGAGCGCACGGCGCCGTCGATCACGATGCGCCCGCTCGCGCTGCGCACGACGTAGTCAGCGGGGTGCCCCTCGTCGAGGCGCAGGGTCGCGGCCCCCGAGACGGAGTTGATGGCGACCTGGCCGATGGGGCCATCCGCGTCGATCATCGTCGATCCGGACACCGAGTCGACCGTCGCGCGGCGGATCGCGCCTGCGGCGGTCACGTCGCCCGAGACCGTGTTGGCCGAGAAGGCGCCCGCGAGCCCGCGCGCCTGCACGTCGCCCGAGACGGCGTTGGCCGAGAGGTCGCCCGTGAGTCCGTCGACCAGGACGTCGCCCGAGACGGTGTTGACGCGCGCATCCGTCTCCAGCCCCGCGACGAGCGCGCTCGCGCTCACGACGCCGAGGGTGAGCGCCACCTTGCGCGGCACCGCGACGCTGATCTCGGCGCGCGGGCCGCCCGAGCCGAAGTTGCGGAACACCTCGAGGAAGTTGTCCCAGCGCAGCTGCGGATGGTCGATCTCGAGCTCGTCGCCCGAGGCCTCGATGCGCAGGTCCTTCACCGTGACACCGTGCACCTCGACGCGGACGCCGGGCTCGTCGTGTCCGATGATGTCGATCTGCCCGCCGACGAGGCCGACCTTGAGCCGGCGGATGCCCTCGACGTCGATCACCCGGTGCTCTCCCGGGTGGACGACCCACTTCTCCAGAGTCATGGCTCTGCTTCCCTTCACGATGGAGTCGAGATATATCTCGATACGACGATTAGACACGATATATCTCGACTTGTCGAGAGGGAGCGGCGGCGGGCTGACGAAGATCGCTTGACCTTGACGTGACGTCAACCTCTACCGTCATGAGCGTCACGGAAGGAGACAGCCGATGGAGTGGTCGATCCAGCAGGTCGCCCGGCTCGCCGGAACGACGAGCCGCGCGCTGCGGCACTACGGCGACCTCGGACTGCTGCCGCCGTCGCGCGTAGGGCCGAACGGCTACCGCTACTACGACGAGCGTGCGCTGGTGCGCCTGCAGCGCATCCTGCTGCTGCGGGATCTCGGTCTGGGGCTGGCCCAGATCGGGGACATCCTGGATCGCGAGACCGACGAGCGCGACGCACTCGAGCGCCATCTCGAGTGGCTGCGCAGCGAGCGAGACCGCGTCGCCCGGCAGATCGACGCCGTCGCGGGCACCATCCGCGGTCTGACAGGAGAGGAGGGCCTGATGCCCGAGAAGATGTTCGACGGCTTCGACCACACGCAGCACCGCGAGGAGGTCGAAGAGCGGTGGGGACGCGAAGCCTACGCGCGCAGCGACGCATGGTGGCGCGGCATGAGCGACACCGAGCGCGCGGCATGGAAGCAGCGGGCCGAGCGCCTGGGGAGCGATTGGATCGCCGCGGCTACGGCAGGCGTCGACCCGGCCTCGGAGCGGGCGCAGGATCTGGCCCGTCGCCACGTCGAGTGGCTGGCGGGCATCCCCGGCACGCCCGCCGCGGCCTCGGGAGGCGACGTGGGGGGCTACGTGCGCGGTCTGGGCGAGATGTACGTCGCCGATGAGCGGTTCGCCCGCAACTACGGCGGCCCCGACGGTGCGGCGTTCGTACGGGACGCCCTCGCCATCTACGCCGAAGCCCACCTGTAGGCCTGTGATTGCCCCGAGATGTCGTCAAGAAGCGACATCGCGGGGCAAGGCGTCGAGCCGTTGCCTGCCGATGTCGCCAAGTGAGAACAACTCGGGGCAGCGGAGGGGCGGAGGCGAAGAGGCGCGCTGGCTCGTCCACCCCTGCGCGAAGCTCTTTGGTGTCCACAGTCGAGCCACGCCGGGGACCCGGACGGAGCCGTGGAGGGCATGCTCTCGGCATGCCCAGAGCAGCCACCCCGCTCCCGGAGAGCCTGCGCGACCGCGCGTTCCGTCGCGATGAGGCGCGGGAGGTGTCGACGGGGCGCCTGCGGGGCGCGGATCTGTGGGCCCCGGCCCGAGGGCTGCGACTGCCGGCGGGGCGCACTCGGCCCGAGGACATCCTGGGCGCGCGAGCGCTCCTGCTTCCGGACGGGGCCGCATACAGCCACACGACGGCCGCTCACCTGCTCGGAGTGCCGATGCCGTATACGGATGACGGCGTCGGCACGATCCACATCACGACGCCTCGGGGCACGCGCGCGCGACGGGGCAAGGGCGTCGTCGGCCATCAGCGCGTGCTGGAGCCGCACGACATCGCGATCGTGCGCGGCGTTCCCTGCACCCGGCTCTTCCGCACGTTCTGCGACCTCGCCGACGTGCTCACCACGGCCCAGCTCGTGGCCGCGGGAGATTGGATCATCGGGCGTGGCGGGACGGGAGTCACGAGTCGGCGGCTCGTCGACGCCCTCGACGCGGCATCGATGCCGCCCGCGCGCCGGATGCGGCTCCGGCGCGCGATCGAGCTGCTCGACAGCGCGGCCGAGTCGCCGAAGGAGTCGGAGCTGCGGGTCATCCTGAGGGAAGCGGGGTTCGGGCCGTTCCGCAGCCAGCTGGTCGTCTTCGACGAGCAGGGAAGGTTCGTAGCGCGCAGCGACCTGGGTCTGCCGGAGGTCAAGGTCGTGATCGAATACGAGGGCGACCACCACCGCGACAGGAGGCAGTGGCGCCAGGATCTGCAGCGTCGCCGACGCCTCGAGGCGCTTGGCTGGGCCTACATTCCGGTGACCCAGGAGGACCTCGACCATCCCGCGCGCCTCTTCGATGACCTGCGCGCGGCGATCCGCCGCATCGGCAGATGAGCCTCCGTCCTGCGCGGCGACGGATTGCCCGTTGGTGTCGTCAAGAAGCGGCAGGAAGGGGCAAGGCGCCGACGGATTGCCCGTTGGTGTCGTCAAGAAGCGACAGGAAGGGGCAACCCGGCCGCGGTGGAGGAGCGGCGGCCCCGGCGTAGGGTGGCCGAGTGGGACTCGCGCCGATCCGCTGGGGGCTGCTGCCGCTCGTCGTGGCGGGCGGCGTCGTCGGGGTGGCATTGCGGCAGGCGCTGCTGCTGCCCTTCGCGGGCGGGTTCTCGTTCGGGGCGCTGGCCGCGACGGCGGCGGTCAATGCGGCCGGCTCGGGCCTGCTCGGCTTCGTGGTGGGGCGCGTGGCCGACCGCAGCCCGCGTCGCCGCGCGTTCCTGGGGGCAGGCGTGCTGGGCGGCTTCACGACCTACAGCGGGTTCGCGGTGATGCTCGCGCAGCTCACCGGCGCCGGGCTGGTGGTGCACGCGGTTCTCGCCGCGGGCGTCGGCCTGCTCGCCGCGAGCGTCGCCGCGATCGCGGGGCTGCGGGCCGGAGGGGCCGCGGCCCGGCGTGCGCGGGACGGGGCGCCGCGATGACCCCGCTCCTCTTCGCCGCGGTCGCGCTCGCCGGGGGCGCGGGCGCGGGGCTGCGCTGGCTCGCCGATGTGCTGCTGTCTCGTGTGCTGCCGCGGGGGTTCCCCTGGGCCATCCTGATCGTGAACGCGACCGGTTCGCTCGCGCTGGGCATCGTCACCGGGATGTCGCTCGACGAACCGCTGGCGGCGGTCATCGGCACGGGGCTGCTGGGCGGGTACACGACCTTCAGCACAGTGGCCGTCGACACCCAGCTGCTCGCCCGGGAGCAACGGACCGAGGCGGCGTGGGGCAACGTGCTGGGGACGCTCGTACTGACCGTCGCGATGGCGTTCGCCGGTATCCAGGCCGGTGCGGCCCTCGCGGGCTGATCTGCGGCCCGCGCGCTCCACAGCCGTCCGGGCCGTACCCTCCCGCGTGACAGAATGATGCGCGGGGGATACACGACCGTATCGGGCCTCCGGTGCCGACGGCGATCCCGCTTCCCGCAGCTGCGAACCGAGAGAGCGCCGTGTCGAGACTTGCCGAACTGAGCCTGAAGAACCGCGCCCTCATCGCGCTCGTGACGATCTGCGCGGCTATCTTCGGCGGGCTCTCGCTCACCACGCTGAAGCAGGAGCTCATCCCGACCATCGAGCTGCCCCAGCTGATGGTGATGACCACGTACCCCGGCGCCTCGCCCGAGGTCGTCGAGAACGATGTGTCGACGCCGATCGAGAACGCCATCCAGGGCGTGGCCGGGCTCGAGTCGACGAGCGCGACGAGCACCACCAACTCGTCGCTCGTGCAGGCCGCCTTCGCCTACGGCACCGACCTCGCCACGGCCGAGCAGAAGATGCAGCAGGCGATCAACCGCATCTCGAGCCAGCTGCCCGAGGACGTCGAGCCGCAGGTGCTCTCGATCAGCCTCGACGACCTTCCCGTGATCCAGATCGCCATCAGCGGCTTCGGCGACGCCGAGTCGGCGCAGGCCGACCTGGAGGCCGTGGCCATCCCGGATCTGGAGGACGTCGACGGCGTGGGCTCCGCCGCCATCATCGGCGGCATCGGCCAGCGCATCGCCATCACCCCGGATCAGGCCGCCCTGGCCTCGCGCGGCCTCTCGCAGCAGGCGATCCGCGACGCGCTCGACCAGAACGGCGTGCTGTTCCCCGGTGGCGAGATCACGGAGGACGGCGACACCTACACGGTGCAGACGGGCGTGAAGTTGACCTCCGCCGAGGACCTCGCGGCGCTGCCGCTGATCGGCGCGCAGCCCCTCCCGGGGCAGGGCGTGCCGACGATCGGCGACGTCGCCGAGGTTCAGCAGACCACCGACCCCGTCACGTCGATGTCCCGCGTGAACGGCGATGACGCGATCTCGATCTCGATCACCAAGCTGCCCGCCGCGAACACCGTCGAGGTGTCGGAGGGCGTGCAGGATGTCATCCCGCAGCTGCAGGAGGCGTTCCCCGACGCGGAGTTCTCGATCGTGTTCGATCAGGCGCCGTTCATCGTGCAGTCGATCGAGACGCTCGCGACGGAGGGCATGCTCGGCCTCGTGTTCGCGGTGATCGTGATCCTGGTCTTCCTCGTCTCGCTCCGCTCGACGATCGTGACGGCGATCTCGATCCCGACCAGCGTGCTGATCACGTTCGTCGGGCTGCAGGCGTTCGGCTACTCGCTCAACATGCTCACGCTCGGGGCGCTGACGATCGCGATCGGCCGCGTGGTCGACGACTCGATCGTGGTGATCGAGAACATCAAGCGCCACTACGTGGAGGGCGCCGAGAAGGGCGCTGCGATCCGCCTCGCGGTGCGCGAGGTGGCCATGGCGATCACGGCGTCGACCCTGACGACCGTGGCCGTGTTCCTGCCCATCGTCTTCGTGGGCGACATGGTGGGCGAGCTGTTCCGCCCGTTCGCCATGACGGTGACGATCGCGATGGCCGCGTCGCTGCTCGTCGCGCTGACGATCGTGCCGGTGCTGGCGTACTGGTTCCTGCGCCCGGGCAAGCCGCTGCTCGACGCGCGGGGCGACCGGATCGATCCCGAGGCGCCCGACGCGCCGCCCACACGGCTGCAGCGCGCGTACCTGCCGATCCTGGGCTGGACGCTGCGCCACTCGTGGGTCACGCTGCTGATCGCGGTGCTCGTGCTCGGCGGCACGCTCGCGGCGGCGCCGTTCATGAAGGTCAACTTCCTCGGCGACTCCGGCCAGAACACCCTCACGATCTCGCAGGAGCTCGAGCCGACCGCGAGCCTCGAGACGGCCGATCAGGCCGCTGCCCGGGTGGAGGAGGCACTGGCCGGCGTCGAGGGCATCGAGACGATGCAGGTGTCGATCGGCTCGACCGGATCGGCCCTGCAGGATGCCTTCTCCGGAGGCGGCAGTGTGACGTACTCGATCGTGACCGACGAGGACGCCGATCAGGAGGCCCTGCGGGCCGACGTGGAGGACGCGCTCGCGGGCGTCGAGGACGCCGGAGAGATCACGGTGCAGTCGGCCAGCGGATTCGGCTCGTCCGACATCGCGATCACCGTGACCGCGCTGAACCCGCAGGATCTGCAGCAGGCCACGGACGACCTGGTCGCGGCGCTCGACGGGCGCCCGGGCATCGGGCAGGTCACCGACGATCTCGCGGCCTCGCTGCCGTACGTCGCGGTGCAGGTCGATCGGGTGGCGGCTGCGGAGCGGGGGCTCTCGGAGGCGGCCGTCGGCGGGATCGTCTCGGCGGCCATGCGCCCGCAGCAGGTGGGATCGGTGGAGATCGACGGCACGGCGCTCACTGTTTACCTCCAGTCGGATGAGCCGCCCGCGACGATCGACGAACTGCGCGACCTGACGATCCCGACGGCGGTCGGCCCGGTGGCCCTCACCGACGTGGCATCCGTCGAGATGGCCGACAGCCCGACCTCGATCACGACCCAGCAGGGGCGCCGCACCGCGACCATCACCGTGCCGCCCGCGGGCGACAACCTCGCAGAGGCGACGGCCTCGGTGGATGACGCGCTCGCCGACGTCGATCTGCCCGACGGCGCCGACGCCGAGGTCGGCGGCGTCGCCGAGGACCAGGCCGAGTCGTTCTCGCAGTTGGGGCTCGCAATGCTCGCGGCCATCCTGATCGTGTACGTGATCATGGTGGCGACGTTCAAGTCGCTGCGGCAGCCGATCCTTCTGCTCGTGTCGGTGCCGTTCGCGGCGACGGGCGCCATCCTGCTGCAGATCGCGACCGGCGTGCCGCTGGGCGTCGCGTCGCTCATCGGCGTGCTGATGCTGATCGGCATCGTGGTGACCAACGCGATCGTGCTCGTGGACCTCGTGAACCAGTACCGCGAGAAGGGTCTGAACACGCACGATGCGACCGTCGCGGGTGCGTCGAACCGTCTTCGGCCGATCCTGATGACCGCGCTGGCGACCATCTTCGCGCTCACGCCGATGGCGCTGGGCATCACGGGCCACAGCGGCTTCATCTCCCAGCCGCTGGCGATCGTGGTGATCGGCGGCCTGCTGTCGTCGACCGTGCTGACGCTGATCGTACTGCCCACGCTGTACAACCTCGTCGAGGGGGCGCGCGAGCGGCGGCACGGGCGCGGGGCAGCCTCCGAGTCGACGCCGGCACCGACGACGACGCCGACGGCGGAGCCCGCCGCCGAGGCCGTCGTCGCGCCGTCCACGAGCCGGCTGACGGACGACCGGCCCGCCGGCGCCGTCACGACCGATCGGCTGCCGTCGGCGTCGAGCGTGCAGGCGCCCCCGAGCCGTCGCGACGCGCGCCGCCGCGACATGCGCTGATTCCGAGGGCGGGCCGGGCATCCGTCCCGCCCTCGACGCCGATGGGGAGAAGTGCCCCGGAGTGACCGGAATATCACCGTGTGTGTGGAAGGGTGTCGCGACTTTCCGAGCTGAGCCTGCGCAAGACCCATCTCACGCGCCGGGGCCACGCAGACCGCCCGTGCCTCGGAGGATCGCGCGGCGGACGCGCGGCCCGATCGAGATGAGCCCGCGAGTCATGACGACTTGGCCTAATCTCGGGGGCATGAGCGCCGGCAGCTCGCCCCTCGACGGTCCCACGGTGTCGATCGTGATCCCGGCGTTCAACGAGCAGAGCACCATCCGCGCCTGCGTGCTCGCCGCGATCGAGCAGACCGAGCCGGCCCACGAGATCATCGTGGTCGACAACCGCTCGACCGACGCGACGCGCGAGATCGTGCGCTCGCTGCAGCGCGAGCATCCGGATGCGCCGCTCATCCTGCTCAGTCAGGACGACGAGCAGGGGCTGATCCCGACGCGCAACCTCGGGCTCGACGCGGCGTCGGGCGACGTGCTCGGTCGGATCGACGCCGACACGGTGCTCGAGCCCGACTGGGTGCAGCAGGTGCGGCGCATCTTCCGCGACGAGACGGTCGACGCCGCGACCGGCCCGATGATCTACTACGACATGCCGCTGCGGCGGTGGGGTCACCGGGCGGACGATGCGCTGCGCCGCGCGATGCATCGGCTCGCGCGCGACTTCCACTACATCTTCGGCAGCAACATGGCCCTGCGCGCCAGCGCGTGGCGAGACATCCGGCCCCATGTGTGCCGCGATGCGGCCGACGCCATGCACGAGGACATCGACATCTCGATCCACCTGCACGAGCGAGGGCATCGGGCCGTGTATCGCTCGACCATGGTGGCGGGGATGTCGGCCCGCCGCCTCGACGACAACCCGCGCGACTATTACAGCTACGTGATGCGGTGGGAGCGCACGTACGAGGCCCATGGTGTCGTCGACGCGCGGCTGCGGGGGCCGATGTGGGTGTTCTCGGCGATCTACCCGCTGCTCAAGGGCGTGCGCTGGTCGATGCACCGCTCGGGGCGTGTGCTCGCTCGCTGAGCGGGCAGGCGTTCTCTCAGCCGGCCCCGGTACGCTGAAGGGTCGGCTTGGGATGCCGCGTCGTATGCGCGGGTGTGTGTGGTCCTGACAGGCCGCATGACACCTATGGAAGGTGCGTTAGTTTCGCATGCCCAAGAACAAGAAGCCCGCAGGCGGTCGTCCCGCCCAGAACTTCGACCCTCGCTACGCCAAGAAGAAGACCGGCGGTCCCTTCCGCGGCAACGACGGAGCGCGCGACGCGCGTCCGGCTCGTGATGGCGAGCGTCGTTCGTTCGACCGCCCGGCCCGCGACGGTGAGCGTCCGCGTCACGCGCGTGATGGCGAGCGTCGTTCGTTCGACCGTGCCCGCACAGATCGCCCCTCGCGCACCTGGGAGGCCCGCGACGGGGAGCGTCGTTCGTTCGACCGTCCCGCCCGCGACGGGGAGCGTCGTTCGATCGACCGCGCCGACCGTCCCCGTTACGCCCGCGATGACCGTCCCGCCCGCGACGGGGAGCGTCGCTCGTTCGACCGCGCCGACCGCGCCGATCGTGCCGAGCGCCCTCGCTTCGAGCGTCCGGCGCGCGACGGGGAGCGTCGTTCGTTCGACCGTCCCGATCGTGACGGGGAGCGTCGTTCGTTCGACCGCGGCGATCGTGCCGAGCGCCCTCGCTTCGAGCGTCCGGCGCGTGACGGCGAGCGTCGTTCCTTCGACCGCACCGATCGTCCCCGTTACGCCCGAGATGACCGTCCCGCCCGTGACGGCGAGCGTCGTTCGTTCGACCGCCCCGCCCGAGACGGCGAGAAGGCGTGGCAGCAGCGGCGCGACGAGCAGCAGCGCCCCGCGCGCACCCAGGCGCAGGAGGACCGCATCGACGTCGTGCACGAGCGCCTCGAGGCGCAGGCCGTGCAGGCGGACGCGGTCGCCGAGATGACGTTCGGCGACCTCGGCCTGGGCGACAACATCGTGCGCGCGCTCGCCGAGCTCGGCGCCGAGACGCCGTTCCCGATCCAGGCGTCGACCGCCCCCGCGATCATCGAGGGACGCGACGTGCTGGCCCGGGGCCGCACGGGTTCGGGCAAGACCATCGCGTTCGGCGCGCCGCTCGTCGAGAAGGTGCTGCGCTCGAAGGCCGGCGTCAAGCGCGAGTTCGGCCGCGCGCCGGTCGCGCTGATCATGGCGCCGACGCGCGAGCTCGCGCTGCAGATCGACCGCACCATTCAGCCCATCGCGCGCAGCGTGGGCCTCTTCACCACGCAGATCTACGGCGGCGTGCCCCAGGCCCGCCAGGTGGGTGCGCTGAAGAAGGGCGTCGACATCGTGATCGGCACCCCCGGCCGCATCGGCGACCTGCACCGCCAGGGCAAGCTCGACCTGTCGCAGATCGCCATCTCGGTGCTCGACGAGGCCGACCACATGTGCGAGCTCGGCTTCCTCGAGCCCGTCCAGGAGATCCTGCGTCAGACGAGCGAGGGCGGCCAGAAGCTGCTGTTCTCGGCCACGCTCGACCGCGAGGTCGCCGCGCTGGTCGACGAGTTCCTCGTGAACCCCGAGGTCTACGAGGTCGCCGGCGAGACGCAGGAGACGGGCACGATCGATCACCGCGTGCTCGTGGTGGAGCACCGCTCGAAGCCCGAGATCCTCGAGCAGCTCGTGGCGCGCGAGGGCAAGACGCTGGTCTTCACCCGCACGCGTGCGTACGCAGAGATGCTTGCCGAGCAGTTCGACGACGCGGGGGTCGACGCCATCTCGCTGCACGGCGACCTGAACCAGGCTAAGCGCACGCGCAACATCGAGCGCTTCTCCAAGGGCCGTGCCCGCGTGCTCGTGGCGACCGACGTCGCCGCGCGCGGCATCCACGTCGACGACGTCGACCTGGTGATCCAGGCCGACGCGCCGGACGAGTACAAGACGTACCTGCACCGCGCCGGCCGCACGGGCCGTGCGGGCCGCGAGGGTCGCGTCGTGACGCTCATCCCGCGCCAGCGCCGCCGCCGCATGACCGAGATGCTGGAGCGCGCCGAGATCGAGGCGCCGTTCGACGAGGTGCGTCCCGGCGACGACCTCCTCGACGAACTGGCCGGTGGCCCCACGGTCGCAGAGCTGACCGCCTGATCCGCGTCGGATCCGCACGACCGGATGCCGCTCTCCCTCGGGAGGGCGGCATCCGTCGTCTCAGCGGAAGATCACCCTCATCCCGCCCTGCGGCTCGGCCGGGATGCGCCGCAGGCTGATGCGCAGATCCTGCGGCGGCACCGTGAGGCCCGGCCCCTGCGCGAGCAGCTCGAGCGTGGCGACCAGCAGATCGGTCGTCGCGAGCTCGCCCGGGCAGCGATGCGCGGCGAGGCGGTCGCCGACGCCCTGCGCCACGACCGCCGTGGGCGACGCGCTCGCAAAGCGCGCCGGGTCGAATGCGTCGGGACGCTCCCAGAGCGCGGGGGAGTGATCGGTGCCGTACAGGTCGAGCATCAGCCACTGGCCCTGCTGCAGCTGCTCGCCACCCAGCTCGAACGGCGCGGTGGCGATGCCGCCCACCATCGGGAAGAAGGGATAGAAGCGCCGCACCTCGTCGGCGGTCCACCGCGCCGCGCTGCGCTCGGCCCGGCGGATGCGCTCCGCCCATTCCGGATGCCGGTGCAGCGCGTGCAGCGCGAAGGTCACGAACCGGGCGACGGCCACCGTCGGCCGGAGCAGGTTGAGCAGTTCGACCGCGGCCGTGCGCTCGTCGAGCAGGCGGCCTTCCTCGCCATGGTGCGCAAGGCGCCCGGAGACCGTGCCGCGGTCGCCCTGCTCGCGGCGGGTGCGCACGACGTCGCGCGCCCACGCCTCGGTGCGGCGGCGCCGCAGGCGCGCCTGCCAGTTGAGCGGCCCCACAGCCGCGGCTCGCGAAACCATGGCGTCGAACTCGCCGCACAGCTGTCGCTCACGGTCGCCGTCCACGGCGATGCCCGCCCAGACCAGCGCCGCTCGCGTGAGCGCGAGAGAGGCGACCGTGCGTGCCGGCACCTCACGGCCGACGTGCTCCGCCACCGTCCGGGGCCATGCCTCTTGGAGGGCGGCGACGAGCGCTGCGCGGTCGTCCTGCGCGAGCTCGAGCATGAGCTGCTTGCGCGCGCGGTGCGCGGGCCCTTCGAGCTGCTGCACGCTGCCTGCGTCCTGCAGCAGATGCAGCACCGACCGCGGGATCGCGCCGCGCCGCGCGAACGCATCCGGCGCGCTGAACACGTGGGCGGCCTCGGCCCCACGCGCGACGATGACGTCACGGGCGAGCAGGCGCGTGCGAAACGCGTCACTGCCGACCTCGCGGAATCCGCGCTGTCCGAACGCGTAGCCGTCGCGCGCCAGGCGCCAGGTCGCGTCGAGCCCCGGAAGGACGGGGATACCGGACGAGCCGGTCGTCGCCGAAGCCATGACGTGCGTCATGAACACACGCCATCATGCGCACGCGCGCCTGGCCAGGCTCTTGACAAGCCTCCCGCGCGGGGCGGCGGCCGAAGTAGGCTCGAGGGGTGAACGCAGCGACGCGCATCGATCCCACGGGCACCCAGATCCGCCTCCGCCGCGACGGCGCGAACGGCGAGGTCACGGCTCATATCGCGCAGGTCGGCGCCGGCCTGCGCGGGCTGAGCGTGGGCGGTGTCGACATCGTGACGCGCTATCCCGAGGCGGCGCCCACCCCGTTCGGCAGCGGCATCGTGCTGGCGCCGTGGCCCAACCGCATCCGCGACGGCCGCTGGACCGACGGCGACACGGTCCGCCAGCTCGACATCACCGAACCGGATCGGCACAACGCCATCCATGGGCTGCTGCGCTACGCGCCGTACGAGATCGATGCGAGCGAGGGGATCGTCACGCTGGCGGCGACCGTGTTCCCGCAGCACGGGTACCCCTACACGCTGCGCACGAGCGTGACGTACACACTCACCGACGACGGGGTCGAGGTGACGCACGAGGTCGCGAACGCGGGTGACGGGGACGCCCCCGTGGCGCTGGGCACCCATCCGTTCTTCTGCATCGACGGCGTGCCGACCGAGGATCTCATGCTCACCCTGCCGGCGGACACGCTCTTCGAGGTCGATGACCGGCTGCTGCCCACCGCCGAGGTGGCCGTCTCGGGCGCGTTCGACCTGCGCGAGGGAGCGCGCGTCGGCGACCTCGAACTCGATACGGGCTTCGGCTCGCTCGCGCGCGACGCCGACGGGCTGGCGCGCACCACGCTGACGGCACCCGACGGCCGTGCCGTGACGATGTGGCAGGACGAGAACTGGACCTGCATCCAGGCGTTCATCACGGACGCCTACCCCGGGCACCCCACGGCCATCGCGATCGAGCCCATGACGGCCCCGGCCGACGCGTTCAACTCCGGGCAGGATGTGCGCCGCCTGGCCCCGGGCGAGACGTGGAGCGCCCGCTGGGGTGTGAGCTACTCGGCCTGACGGGCCCCCGAGAACGGGCTCTTCTGCCGCGCGCGCGTGCCGGAGGCGCGTCACTACACTGGCCCCGCACCGGGGCCCGAGCCCGGCGCGGGGGGAGCCATGTCCGGAGCATCGACGCGCCTGGCACGCCGGGGCCTGCGGCCCGCGCAGGTGGGTCAGACTGAGGACATGAGCCTCGCGCAGCGCGTCGCCGTGCGACGCCGGGCGGTGCGCCTGCGGCGCACGCGCCGGGTCGCGCTGATCGCGCTGGCCGCAGGCGCGGTGCTCACGGCGGAGATCTCGCTCATCAGCCAGCTCGTCTCGCGCGGTGAGGCGGCCGCCGTGGTGCGCGAAGCGGCTCCGCAGTCCGCAGCGACGCCCGAGCCGATCATCCCGGTTCCGAAGATCGTGCAGGTCCCCGCGGCCGATCCGACGTGCGAGTCGACCGAGACGGGGGCGGCCCTGACCGCCAAGGATCCCGCGGCCGTCTTCGAGGCTTTCGGCGGTGCCGCGGCGCTGCGCGAGGCGATCCTGGCGGGCGCCGCGCCGTGCGTTCCGCTCGACGACCCGGCGCTGCCGTGGGTGGTCGTCAACAAGAAGCGCCCGCTGGAGCCCATCGACTTCAGGCCCGCCGAGATCCGGGTGCCGCCGTCGAGCATCGTGCAGGGCGGGCTGCGTGCCGAAGTCGTCGACTCGTTCGAGCGGCTCGCCGCCGCCGTGGCGGAGGAGGCGGGGCGGATCGCCCTGTTCAGCGGGTTCCGCTCCCACGGGACGCAGGTGTCGACCTACAACGCACAGGTGGGCGCGCGCGGCCGGCAGGGCGCCGACGCGCTGTCGGCCCGGCCGGGATTCAGCGAGCACCAGCTGGGGCTGGCCGCGGATGTCGTGGCCTGCGGCCCGGCCGGCTGCGGCACGATCTACCAGCTGGGCGACACCGCGCAGGGCCGGTGGCTGGCCGACAACGCCTGGCGGTTCGGATGGATCGTCCGCTACGAGCACGGCCACACCGAGACGACGGGCTACGACCCCGAGCCGTGGCACCTGCGCTACATCGGGCCCGAACTCGCTGAGGTCTACCACAAGGGCGGCCACCACACACTCGAGGACTTCTTCGGTCTCCCGCCCGCGCCCGACTACGACTGATCTGACAGGGACTGATCCGACAGGGACTGATCCGACAGGGACTGATCCGACAGGGGCTGATCCGGTGCGCGGCCGGCATCCGTCACCGGCAGCTCGGGAACCGTCAGCGGCGGCTCGTCCGGCGTCGGTCCGCGGTGGGCGGCACGCACCTCGCCGACCTTCACGAGCACCACGCCCGCGATGATCGCGGTCGCACCGAGCCATTGCGATCCGGTCGGCAGAATGCCCAGCAGCAGCGCCATCCAGGCGATCGCGAACAGCGTCTCGGTGTAGCCCGCGAAGCTCGCGACCGTGGCGCCGAGCCGGCGTACCCCCGCGATGCCCAGCACATAGGCGGCGACCGTGGCGATGAGGACGACCCCCGCGACGACGAGCCATGCCGGCACGTCGACGCCCGCGAGCGTGGCGGCGTCGCCGCCGATCGCGAAGGGCACAAGCCCGCTGGCCGCGACGACCGTGAGGATGAGGGCACCCACGCCGAGCCCGAGGCCGGCGAGCGTCACGGGTGGCAGGCCGTGCGTGCCGCTCGCCGCGGACGCCCAGTACACGGCGTTGCCGACGGCGCCGACGAGGCCGAACAGGATGCCCAGCGGGTGCAGCGCTGCGCCTCCGACGCCTGACACGAGCGCCAGGCCCAGCACGGCCACGGCGACGCCGACCAGCGTCAGCGCCGCAGGCGCGATCCGGCTGCGCGCCCAGGTCCACAGCACCAGCAGCACGGGGCCCAGGTACTCGATCAGCAGTGCCAGGGCGGGCGGGATGAACTGGGCCGCCATGAAGTAGCCCAGCTGTGCCAGCACGACCGCGAACACCCCGAACGAGAGCAGCTGCCAGCGCGCCGCTCGCAGGATGTGCCATCGGCCGCGCAGCGCCACGAGCGCCGGTACGAGCAGCACCGCGGCGGCCAGGCTGACGCGCAGGGTGGTGACGGCCCCCGCCGACCAGCCCGCCTCGAACAACGACGCGGCGAACATGCCCGACAGGGCGAACGTTCCCGAGCTGGCCAAGGCCAGGACCAGCCCCGCGCTCGACATCCCGCGGCTCTCGGCGCCGCCTCTGGCCGCGCTCGAACCACCTGCCCCGCGTGACCCCGGCATCGCTCCTCTTCCTCGCGCTGCTCGGGCCTCCCGGCGGGAGGGGAAGGGTCGCGCGTGGCTTCAGATTACTGCGGCTCCAGATGCCGGGCAGTCGTGCAGGGAGTCGACCTCAGAACAGCGTCGCGGGCTCGGGGAGCGCGGCCCTGGCGGCTCGGCCCCGCGTGGTGGTCACGATGCGCGAGGGAGCGGGCGCCTGTCGGGCGGCGCGCTGCCAGGCCGAGTCGGCGCGGCCGTCCAGCCCATGCGCGCGTATGAGCGGTCGGATGCGCTGAGCCAGCAGGGTGCGATATGCCTGCGGCGCATTGACGGAGGCCCCGGGATACAGTCCCCGGTACGCGGGCAGCAGCTCCGGATGCTCGCGCGCGAGCCAGCGCATGAACCACGGCTTCACGCCGGGGCGCAGGTGCAGGGCGCCGTGCACGACGCGTGCCGCTCCGGCGGCTTTCACTCGTTCCAGCGCGGCGTCGAGCGCCTCGGACGAATCGGTGAGGTGCGGCAGGATCGGCATCAGGAACACCGATACGGGAAAGCCCGCGTCAGCGGCCGCGCGAACGGTGTCCAGCCGGGCCTGCGCGGTCGGCGTGCCCGGCTCGATCGCCTGCTGAAGCGCGTCGTCGTACACCGCGATCGAGAACGCGAGCGAGATGGGCACCTGGTCGTGCAGGCGGGTGAGCAGCGGCAGGTCTCTCCGCAGCAGGGATCCCTTGGTCAGGATCGAGAACGGCGTGCCCGACTCCGCGAGTGCGGTCGTGATGCCGGGCATGAGCCTGTAGCGCCCTTCGGCCCGCTGGTACGGGTCGGTGTTCGTCCCGAGCGCCACGTGCTCGCGCTTCCACGAGGCCCGCGCGAGCTCGCGCCGCAGCACGTCTTCGACGTTGACCTTGACCACGATCTGCGAGTCGAAGTCGCGGCCGGCGTCCAGGTCCAGATACTCGTGCGTGCCTCGGGCGAAGCAGTAGACACACGCATGCGTGCATCCCCGGTAGGGGTTGATCGTCCAGTCGAACGGCATGCTGCTCGAGCGGGGCACGTGGTTGAGCGCCGACTTCGCGGCGACCTCGTGGAAGGTGATGCCCGCGAACTCCGGCGTCGTCACGGTGCGCACGAGCCCGTCCAGCTGCTCCATCCCGGGCAGGGCGGCCTCGTCCGCGACGCCGAGCTGCTGTCCCTGCCACCGCATGAGAACAGTCGAACAAAACTACGAGAGCATGTCAAGTGCCACTCGAAGAAATCTTCGGTGGGGGCCGCGCACCGCGCCCTGTGAGCCGGCCCACGCGGCTACGCCGGCCGGCGCCGGGGCCTCCTGCAGTCGGTCTGCGTTGCGATGACGATGCGCTTGAGACGGCGCCGCCGGTACTTGTGGAGCACACAGCGCAGAAAGATATGAGGATATCGATATACGCTGTTCGGTATCAGGCGTTCGGGGAGGGAGTGCCTGACTCCGCCGACGCGTGCGACGGTGCCCGCGCGGCATCCCCGTCGCCACCGGGGCGCCGCCCCGATCACACGGGGAGCCGCCATGGAAGACCACGCTCGACGGGGCGCGCGCCGCATCGGCGCGGTGCTCGCCGTGGCCGTGGTCGTCGCCGCGGGCGTGCTCGTCTCCCTGGTGTCGTCGCCCGATCGTGCCGACGCCGCCACCACGCTTGTCGTCGACTCGCCGGCCTGGGGTGGGCAGGATGCCACGCCCGGCGACGGCCTGTGCCGCACGACCGCGGGCACGTGCACCCTGCGTGCGGCGATCGAGGAGTCCAACGCGCTGAACCTGCCCGCGGGGGAGCTGACGATCACCGTCGATCCGTCGGTGCCCGTCGGCGGCTTGACCGGTGCCCTGAACTACACGACCAACCGGATGCTCTCGACGGCGATCTCGTACGAGGACACGGGCGGCGCCATGTTCCATGTGACGGCGCCGGTGACGATCGATCTCGGCCATCGCCTGCAGGCGGACGGCTCGGCGACCGACGGGGCGGCGGCGATGTTCTACCTGAACGGCCCGGACATCCGGCTCCTCAACGCCGACCTCGTGCGCGGCGTCGGCGAGACGGGGATCGTCGTCGGTCCCGACGCGCGAGACGTGGTCGTGGACGGCGGCGGCGGTCAGATCAACACCGACAACTCGTACTACCCCGAGCGCTTCATGGTCATCCGCGAGGGCGTGCAGGGGCTGACCGTGCGCGGATACGCGATCCGCGGCTTCTGGGACTCGGTCACCTCTGGCGGCGTGTTCGTCTTCAACTCGCTCGCCCCGTACACCCCTCGGTCCGACATCGCGATCACCGACATCGACGTGCTGTACAACTCCGGCACCGCCTGCGGCGCCTCCGACGGATCGGGATGCCGCACGCGCCTCACGAACTTCGTCCCCTGGAACCCCGCGAACAACGTGACCAACGGCCTGTCGTTCACTCGCATGCACGTGCAGAACATGACGACGCAGAACGCATTCTCGTTCGCCAACTCGCAGGACTGGACGGGCGGCACCTCGGTGTCGATCTCGGATCTCGAGATCGCCGACAACGTCTTCGTGAACAACGTCGGCCGCGGCACCGGCGAGGCGAACCCGTTCATCATGCTGCCGCTCGGCGGACATCTCACCGGCGAGACGCACATCAGCCGCAATGTGTTCTCGCGCGCGACGAGCGGCCAGACCTACGCGATCTACTACGCGGAGGGAACGCGGCTCGGCGACGACTCGACCGCCGACAGCACCGTCGCCTCGCAGGTCTACATCGAGGACAACTACTTCAACGGCTACACGGCCAACAGCATCCGCGTCTTCCAGTCGGGCCTCGTCACGGTGGCCGGCAACGCCTTCGGCACGCGCAGCGGCTCGCAGGCGCGGCCGGGCATCGTCGAGGAGTACGACGACGGCGGCCCCGTGATGCTGAACACGTACCACGGCATCGTCGATCACTCGGCGAACCAGGGCATCCGCACGTGGTACCCCTCGAGCGCGGCCGCCGTGCTCACGGCCGCGCCGGCAGCGGGGGTGGCAGTGGCGGACGACCCGCGCGACGGGGCAGTGCCGACATGCCTCGCGCAGGTGCCGGTCGTCCGGGGCGCGGGCACCGACAACGACTCCCAGCCCGCCGGGCAGCCCGTCACGCTCGACGTGTTCTGGACCGCCGACCGCACGGCCGAGCTGCACGTGGGCCGGGTCTCGGGCATCACGGGCGACGCGGCCACGATCGCGTTCCCCCTTCCCGTCGGGGACATCGCGCTGCCCGACGGCACGGCTCGCGCCGTGGATCCGGGCACGGGCGCCGTGTCGGGCTATGTCCGGCTGCAGACGCACGTCGAGGGCCTCGGCCAGCTCGAGTCGTCGCAGTACTCGCGCGTGGTCGCGGTGTCCGGGGGCTGCCGCCCGGCGCTCACGCTCGAGCAGGCAGCGGGGCAGAGCGACCCCACGCTCGGACGCGACCTGCGGTTCACCCTCACGAGCTCGATGCCGCTCGACTCGGGCACGGTCACGGCCGATGACATCACGGTGACCGCGGCCCCCGTGACGACCGGCGACGTGCAGACCATCGACGCGACTCGTCTGAACCCGCGCGTCGTGGACGTGAGCGCCATCGACGGGTCCGGTGGGCTGCAGTTCGAGGTGGTCGTGCAGGTCGACGACACCGCGGCGGTGTCCGTGGCGCTGCCGGCCGGCACGGTCGCCGCGCCGTCGGGCCTGACGAACCAGGACGCGGCGGCGAGCGTCGACGCGCAGGTGACGTACCTCAATCCCGTGCGGGTGGCGCCGCGCACCTTCCCGGTGGTGACCGGCGAGGCGCGCGGCGAGGACGTGGTCATCAGCCTCGCCCCGGATGCGCCGCTGCCGATCGCCGACCTGGTCTTCGCCGGCACGGTCGCGCAGCCTGACGGCACGCCGCTCGTGACGGCGAGCCCGGAGCAGCCCGTGATCCCCGCCGGCGAGAGCGAGGCGCCCACGGTGACCGTGAGGGCGGCCGCTGGTGACGTGGCGGCGAACACGGCGACGCGTCTGTCGTACGTGCTCACGTCGGATGACGCGCAGTACGACGGCCTCGTGGTGCCCGAGCTCGTGCCCCGGCTGTTCGCGACCGACCCCGCCCTGCGCATCGAGCGGGACGGGTACGTGGGCATGACCGACGAATCGTCGCCCGAGACGATCGTCGCCACCGGCCAGCCCGCACCATCCGGCTCCCGGCTGAAGGTCGGACAGCGCGCGTGCTTCGTGTTCACGGTCACCAATGTGTCGCAGGACGACTGGGCCACGGTGCTGACGAACATCGAGGTCGGCGACACCGACGAGCGGCTGGGCGCGGAGGGCCACATCGGCACGATCCCCGCGCTCGGCATCGGCGAGCAGACGCAGCTGGCAGAGTGCACGACCCTCGCATCGGTCGACACGACCGCGAACGAAACGACCGCGGACGACCCGATCGACGGAGGCGCGTCGTGAGCGGCGCAGGCGCCGGACGCCGCGAACGGCGCGCCCGCACACGCTTCGGGGCGCTGCTCGCTGTCGGGGCGCTCGCTCTCGCCGGGCTGGCCGCGTCCGTTGTCTGGGCCGCGGGGCAGGCCCGAGCGGCGACCGTCGACCTCGTCGTCAACTCGACGAGCTGGACGGGCAACGATGCCTCGCCGGGCGACGGCATCTGCCGCACGTCCGCCGGCAACACGACGTGCACGCTGCGGGCGGCCATCCAGGAATCCAACGCGCGACCGGCGGGCGACATCGTCACCATCACGGTCGACCCCTCGATCGCGGTGGGCACCGCGATGACCGGCTCGATGGAGGACGGCGGCCTGCTCGAGCCGGAAGACCGGATGCTGACCAGCGCGATCACGCGCGAGGACAACGGCGCCATCTTCAACATCACGAAGCCCGTCACGATCGACCTGGGCCAGCGGCTTGTGCTCAATGCCGAGGGCTTCGGCGGCGCGTGGCTGGCCGGCCTGCCGATCCTGACGGGGGAGGGCGCGGAGACCGCGCTGTTCCACATCGGCGCCTCGAACGTCCAGCTGCTCAACATCCCCAATCCGCTCTCCACGGGCACGTCCTTCGTCGTGGGTGCCGGCGCGAGCAACGTGCTGATCGACGGCGGCGGGGCCACGGTCGGCGTCGGTGAGACGGTCGCCCCGGAGCGCTTCGTCGCCATCCGGGAGGGCGCATCCGGCGTCACGGTGCGCCACTACCGTGTGACCGGATTCACCGGCAGCGGCGCATCCGGAGGCGTCTTCGTCTTCGCGTCGCACTCGGCGACCGCGCGGTCGAACATCGTGATCGACGACGTGGACGTGGTCTACGGGCCGACGAGCACCACCACCTGCACAGGCGGAGGACTGCTCAGCTCCGCCGACACGAGCGGATGTCGCACGCACATCGTCAACTTCTGGAACGGCAGCAGCCAGACGTGGACGAACAACGTCACGAACGGGCTGACGTTCCAGAACATGACGGTGCAGAACCTCGCGGCGCAGAACGCCTTCAAGTTCGCGGGCGACTTCGACCGCGCCGGCGGCAACAGCGCCACGATCTCCGACCTCTCGATCATCGACAATCGGTTCCTGAACAATCAGGGTTCCGGTACGGGAGAGGCCAACCCGTTCGTGCTGCTGCCGCTCGGCGGCAAGCTGAGCGGCGAGACGACGATCAGCCGCAACGTCTTCTCGCGCGCGACGAGCGGACAGACCTATGCGCTCTACTACGCGGAGGGCTCCTCTCTCGGCGACCAGTCGACGGCGAACAGCACGACGGGCTCGCGCACCTTCATCCAGGACAACCACTTCGACGGGTACAGCGACAACACGATCCGGCTGTTCCAGACCGGGCTCGTGACGGTCAAGGGCAACACGTTCGGGGCGCGCACCGCGTCACAGGCCGCCGCCGCGGTGGCCGAGGAGTACAGCGACAGCGGCGTGATGCTCGACAACTACGGCGGCATCGTCGATTACAACGCCAACCAGAACATCCGCACCTGGGCGCCGAGCGCGGGTGCCACCGTGGCGCAGGGACCGCTGCCCGCGGGGGCGCTGCGCGCCCCGGCCGCGCAGACTGCGCTGCCCACGTGCACCGCCACGGTCGGCGTGCAGCGGATCACCGACACGAACAACACCTCGAAGGCAGCCGGCGAGCCGGTCACGATCGACGTCTTCTGGACGGCGAACCGGACGGCCGAGCTCTTCCTCGGCAGCGTCACGGGCGTCACGGGCACCGGAGCGACGCTCGCGTTCTCGCTGCCGGTGGGGCAGGTCACGCTGCCCGACGGCACCGCTGCGCAGGCCGTCGACCCGGCGACCGCCGCCGTGAGCGGGCGCATCCGCCTGCAGACCCACGTCGAGGGACTGGGGCAGCTCGAGTCGTCTCAGTACTCGCGTCTGGTCGATGTCACGGGCAGCTGCCGGCCCGCGCTCACGCTCGAGCAGGCGACGGGACAGAACGACCCCACGCTCGGCCGCGACCTGCACTTCACGCTCACCAGCAGCCAGCCGCTCGAGGCGTCTTCGCTCACCACCGCCGACTTCGGCATCTCGGCCGCCGCGGTGGCGCAGACCGCCGACGCGGGGCGCATCAACGCCCGGGTGCAGTCGGTCAGCGAGATCGCGGGCTCCGGCGGTCTGCAGTGGGACGTGGTGGCGCGCGTCGACGACTCCGCTGCCGTCACGCTGACGCTCGCGGCGGGCACCGTCACGAGCACAGGCGGATTCGCGAACGACGCCGCCGCGGCAGGGGCCGACCCGACCGTCACCTATCTCAACCCCGTGCGTGTGACACCGCAGACCGTCACGCTCATCGCGGGCGAGCCCGACGGCGCCTCGTACGTGATCGAGCTCGCGACCGGGGCGCCCGTGCCGGAGGCCGTGCTGACGTTCGCCTCCGCGATCACGCAGGCTGCAGGGGTCGCCGTGTCGCTGGACGTGGCGACGTCCGAGATCCCCGCGGCCGGGTACGCCGCGCCGGCCGTGACGGCGACGGCCTCCGACGGCGAGATCCCGGCGGGCACCGAGGTGCCCATCCGGTACACCCTCACGTCGGCCGACAGCGATTACGACGGCCTCGTGGTGCCCACCGTGACCGCGCGCCTGTACGCGACCCATCCCGCGCTGCAGATCGTCAAGCGCGCGTACGTCGGAGCCGGCGACACGAGCAGCCCGGCGACGATCGAGGCCACGGGCACGCTCGTGCCCTCCGACGAGCGCATCGACGACGGCACACCCATCTGCTTCGTCTACACGGTCACCAACGCCTCGGGCGACGACTGGACCACGGCCGTGACCGACATCGACATCGTCGACACCGACGAGCGCCTGGGCGACCACGGCGTCATCGGCCACATCGGCACGCTCGCCGACGGCGCGTCGCAGAAGTTCGCCGGCTGCACCGCGCTGGTCTCGCTCGACACCACCGCCGACTCCGCGGCCGGCGCGGGGAGCGCACCGTGAGCCGCCCCCGCCGGGGCGGGCGGATGGGCCTGGTGGTGATCGCCTTCGTGGCCGCGGTCGTCGGCGGCACGAGCGTGGGCGGCGTCACGTTCGCGCGGTGGTCTGCGCAGTCGCACGCGTCCGGTGGCGTCGTCGTCGCCGGCGATCTGCGGGTCACGGCGGGCGATCCGACGTGGGTGCAGACGACCCCGGGAGTCACTGAGCCGGCCTCCGGAACGCTCACGGCGACGCCCGCGGAGTTCCCCTCGATGCCGGGCGACCAGATCCGGATCCGACTGCCGTTGACGTCCTACCTGCGCGGAGACAATCTCAACGCCGCGCTCACGGTCGACTACGAACCGGCGGAGGACGCCGAGGTGACGGCGACCTACCACGTCGAGGACCCGTCCGGAGGACGCGTCGCACCCACGGCGGCGCCGGCCGCCCCGGGTGAGAGCGTGCTGCTTCCCCCGCTCGCGGGCTCGGACGCCGGTGTCTCGCAGGAGTGGGTGGTCGTGATCGACGTCGCCGTGGGCGGCGACTACGACTGGGTCGCCGGTGCGGACGCCACGCCCGACCAGTGGTCGGCGGGCGACATCCGCGTGCGGCTCGATCAGGTGCGCAGCGGCGCCGGATACATCGGCGGTGGCGCATGAGCGAGTCACGCGCGAACACCCGACGGGCGCGGCGCCGCGCCGCGGCCAAGGCGGGCGTCGGCCGCCGGGCCGCCGTGACGGCCGGTGCGTCCGCGGCCCTGGCGGCGGGGCTCACGTTCGGCGCCCTGACGGCAGCCGAGGCACTGTGGGCCGCAACCGACACGGCGTCTCCCGCCGCCATGCGCCTCGGCGACGTGTCCTTCGCCGGTCAGCCGGGCGACGGCTCGGCTCAGCCGGGCTACTCCGAGGGCGGCGCCCCGGTGACCGTGACCATCCCGGCGGCCGAGATCATCCGGGTGCTCGACCAGACGGGGCCTGCGGACGGGCCTGTCATCTGGCGCTTCCAGGCCGAGGGTCTGGCCGAGGGCATCACGGGCCTCACGTACGACGTCACCCCGCTCGCGCAGGTGACGGCGGCGGGCAGCACCGACCTGACGGGCGGCGTCGCCGCTCCGGGCACGGTCCTGGCGCACACCACCATGAAGGTCTACCCCGAGTCGACGAGCGGCGACTGCTCGGCGGTGCCCGCGACCCCCGAGGGCGACAGCCGCAACGTGATCGTGTACGACGGCGACGACCACGTGCTGCACGAGCCGGGCGCGGGGTCGCCGCAGCCGCGCCGCGTGCAGGGATGGTGCGTCGCGATGAGCTTCCGGACGCAGCCGGACGGCGCCTACCGCAACGACGTGTTCGCCACGGGTCTCGGCGCCGACGGCTCCCCGGTGACCGCCGGCGACCAGTGGCGCGGCGTCGTGGCCTATCCGCCCTCGCTCGACGCCGATGGCGAGTACCGCGCACGCGTCGACGCGAGCGGCACGGCTGAGGACCAGACCGTCGCCCGCAACAGCGACGACTGGCTCGCCTCGCTCTATCCCGATCCGTCCGCCGAGCCCGCCGTCGCCCTGCAGCTGGATCCGACGGTCACGAGCGTCCGGCCGGACGTTCCGCCCGGCGACCACTACGTCGCCCCCTGAACCCCTCGCCATCCGGCGAGCTCGACCCCAACCGCCCGCACAGGGCACGCACCAAGGAGAAGAAAGATGGAGAACAACTCCCCGACCATCGTCGTCACGGAGGAGCGGCGCAGCCGCAAGGGCCCGCTGCTGCTCGGCGCCGGCCTCGCCGGCGTCGCCCTGCTGGCAGGCGGCGGCACGTTCGCGCTGTGGTCGGCGAACGACGCCTTCCAGGGCGGCACGATCACGGCCGGCGACCTCAACCTCGTGCAGGTCGCCGACACGACGTTCTGGGACGTGTCGGCCGACCGCGCCGACGCCACCGCCACGGTCACCGGCACCGACGGCTCGCAGCTCGGGCACGCGATCGCCTCGATCGCCGACTGGCGCATCGTGCCGGGCGACAAGGTCGCCGCCTCGTTCTCGGCCGACGTCACGCTCGAGGGCGACAACCTCGTCGGCAAGCTGTCGATCGCGGGCCTGGACGGCAACACCTACGGCAACGGGTCGATGACCTACACGTACGAGATCTACCAGGACGGCGCGCTGCTCATTCCCGAGACCGCGCTGCCCACCGCCGCGACGGCCGACCTGCTCTACCTCGCGGCGCCCGTGACGGGACAGGACGCCGGCCTCGATGATGCCGAGGACACGACCCCCGTGTACGCGATGGCCAACACGACGGAGGACTTCACCGTCGTCGTGTACGGCGCCTTCGACGCGACCGCCGGCGATGCGGGCAAGGTCGACGCGGACGGCGACGGCGTGTACGACGACCAGACGACGGCCGCGACGGGCACTCGTCAGGACGCGCTCACTGCCGACGTGCTCAACGGCATCGTGCTGCAGCTGGACCAGGTGCGGGACACCGGCGCCCAGTTCTGAGCGCGGTCCGGCTCCGTCCCTTCTCCGACGCGGCCGGCGGCCCCCACGCCGCCGGCCGCACCGGAGCCATCCACCCGCCTGACACCCGCCCTCGCCCTGCTCGGCGAGCCGAGGAAGACCACGTATGAACACGGTCCGCGTCCGCCCGCGCCCGCGCCCGATCGATGCGCCGTGGCGCGTACTGGCCTACGCGCTGACGGTCGCCGTCGGCACGGTGCTCACGATGGTGGTCGTGGCGCTGCTGATCGTGCCGCGCCTGACCGGCGGCCAGAGCCTGACCGTGCTGACGGGCTCGATGGAACCCGCGCTGCGTCCGGGCGACGTGGTGGTCGTCCGCGGGATCGCGATCGACGAGGTGTGCGGCGGTATCGGCGTGGGCGATATCGTGACCTATCTGCCGGAGCCGGATGACCCCTCCCTGATCACACATCGCGTCGTGGGGAAGACCATCGGCACCTTCGACGACGGCACGGCCTGCCGTCTGATCACGCAGGGCGACGCGAACAGCGCTGCCGACCCTCCGGTGTCGCCGGAGCAGGTGAGGGGCGTGTTCCTCTACGGGGTGCCGCAGGTCGGCTGGGCACGCCAGTGGGCGGCGCAGAACGCGACGCTGCTGCTCATCGCGGCCGGCGTGGCTGTCGTGGCGTGGCTGCTGTGGGACCAGCTCCGGCCCCGCCGCACCCGTGTGGTGACGGTGCCCGGCGGCGCGACCGCGGCCTTGGCGTCGGACGACGCCCTCCGGCTGCGCGAGCTCGCTCTGCGCGAGCGGGAGGTGGCGGTGCGCGAGCGCGAGCTCGACCTCGCTGCCGCACAGGCGAGCGGGCGAGCGGCGGTCGGTGCCGCGTCGGCCGAGCGTGCGGCGCGCGATAGGGCGGAAGACACCGGAGAGGACGGCCGCACATGAGCGAGCGTCGCGTCGTCGTGGGAGATCACACGATCGTGCTGGCTGGCGACGATCGACTCTCGCGCAGCGGTCGGGCTTTCGCCTGGGCGCTGGCTCTGTGCGTGCTCCTGGGAGGCGGTCTGCTCTGGGCCGGGCTCAACGCCCAGCCCGCCGATCCGGATGCCGCCGCCCCCGCCGCGCCGGTGCAGAGCCTGCCCTCTGCGACCGTGTCCGGGCGTGCGGCTGCGGAGGGGTCCGCCTCGCCCGTGACGGGCGCGATCGCGGCCGAGCCCGGCCCCGCGACGCCGCCCACCGGGCCGGATGTGCACCTCGACGACGCGATCGTGGCCGAGTGGGGCGGTCCGGCCGTGCACCTCGACTGGCGCGGGCGCGGCTACGCGACGGCTGAGGCGACCTTCGTCGGCGATCGCGTGGCCGCACCGGGCGACCGCGTCGAGCGCACGCTGCGCATCGGCAACGCGGGTCCGTCCGACGCGGTCATGACGGTGGCCCTCGAACTCGACCGGCTGCGCCCTGAGGCCTCGCGCAATCCCGAGCTGGCGGACGCCGTGACCCTGTTCTGGGATGTCGGCGGGGTGACCGGATCGGAGACCTTCGCGGCGCTCCTCGAACGGCAGACCGGCGGCGCGACGATCGCCGAGGTGCAGGTCGGCCGCGGGGAGGAGGTGGGGGTGACCCTCGGCTTCTCGGTCGACGTCGCACTCGCCGAGCAGGCGGCGGCGGGTGCTCCGTCCACCGTCCTGAGCTTCCTGACGGATGTGCGGATGGCCGGTGACACGGTCGCGGTGCCGGGGGAGGCGCCGCCGCTGGCGGCCACGGGCATGCAGATGGCGGGTGGCGCGCTGCTGGCCGTCGCCTTCGCGTTGATCCTGATGGGTCTCGGCCTGACCGTGCTGCGGCGCCGTGTCTGCGACGCGTGCGGCGAGGCCATCTCGCGCCGCGAGCCGCTCGTCACCGTGCGGACGGATGGTGCGACTGCCAGGTTCTGTGCCGCATGCGCGCCGGCTCATGCGCTGACCGCTGCGACGGCCCGCTGACCGCTGCGCCGCTGCTCCCGAGACGGGCTGCTGAGGGCGCGTCAGCTGCGGCGGCCGCGCAGGCGGAGCAGGGCCGTGCCCAGCAGGATCGCGAGGATCGCCGCGATGCCCGCGGCCACGGGCAGCGTGCCGCCCGTGGCAGGCAGGTCGCCGGTCGGGCCGGGCGCGGCCGTGTCGTCCGGATCGTCCGGAATTCCGGGGTCGCCGGTGTCAGACGGCGTCGGCGCCGGCGAGTCGGTCGGGGTCGGGTCGGGCGTCGGGGTCGGGTCGGGCGTAGGCGTCGGGTCGGGCGTCGGGGTCGGGTCGGGCGTCGGGGTCGGGGTCGGCGACGGCGGAACGCTGGCATTCGACGCCACGCACTCGGCGATCGCGCCCGTCAGCAGGGCGAAGTCGCCGGGGAACCCCGCGACCGGGTCGCCGGCCGAGCTGCACGTCATGTCGTCCAGGGCGTAGCCCTCGGGGATCTCGATCTCCTCGAGCGCGTACTGCTGCTCGGGCACGAGGCTCTGCTCCTCGCTCGCGGCGAAGACGTGCGTCTGCGGATCCGGGATGAGCACGGGGTCGTTCGCCGACAGCCGGAACGACCACTCCGACGGATCCGCGGCCGGCGAGCCGTCGACGACCTTGTCGACCGTGAGCAGCGCCGTGGAGTTGATCGCGACGCACGTGTACGACATCCCGAGCGGCACGATCACCGCTCCCTCGGCGCCGAGCGACGTGTCGCGCAGACGGCCGTCTCCGGCCCGGCACGCCCACGACCCGGAGGACTGCGGGAACAGCAGCGGCCGCGTCCGGATGTCCTGCTGGCGGTAGTGGTGCATGTAGTGGTCCGGTGCGGGCGTCGGCACGCTCTCGGCGAGCTGGTACGTCGCATCGGGCACGACGAGCGCGTTCGTCACGGACGCGTCGCCCGAGTTGCCGCTCAGCTGCCCCGGGATGGGCTCGTAGCCGCCGGGTCCGTAGGCGGTGAGGTCCCACATCGCCTCGCCCTCGGCGGTGTCCAGCGGGCCGTTGGCGACGTCCTTGACCAGCGTCAGGCGGCTTTCGCACGTGACCACGTTCCGGATCGTCCACTCGTTGATGCCCGGCGAGAGGGGCTGATCGGCGAGCCCCGTCTCGGGCAGGTCGGCGAAGTCCCCTCCGTCCTCGGGCCCGCCGGGCCTGATTCCGGCGTCGCCCTCGGTGCACAGGGGCAGCGCCGCGCTGATCGCCACGGTCTCGTCGATCGAGACGGTGCTCAGTGCCGGGTCCGGCGAGGCGGCGTCATACCCGCCGCGCTCGGTGCTCCACGGCTGGTCTGTCGCATCCGTCGTCCCGGGGCCGGTGAGCGCGAGCTGCGCGCGCAGACCGGTCGGCTGCTCGCCCTCGGGGTAGACGGCCACGCCTAGCGTGCTGTGCACCTCCCACTCCTTGTGCACCAGCACGCTCGCGGGCACGGCATCGGGCGGCGCCTGGTTGTACATGACGCACGTCACCATCTCCTCGACTCCCACGCCCACCGTGAACGCCCCCGGGCCGTCCTGCGTGACGGGCACGTCGACGTCGGTGCCCGTCGATCGCTCGACGCAGGCGGTCTCATCCGGCAGCGGGGTGTAGCCCGGCTGCGAGGCGAGGTCCTCTTCGATCCGGATGGCGGCGGGCGACTCGGCGGGATCGGCGAACGCGACGTCGAACGACACGCCGCCTGTGGCCGGGTCGGTGAGGGCGTACGGCGGGGTCGCGGGCGTGAGCGTCACGCCGGGCGTCGCGGTCGTCGCCTCGAATCCCCACTGCGTCGGAGGGGTGATGGCGTCGGCCACCGTGCCGCCCGGGGGCACCACCCGCTTGACGACCGAGACCGTGGGTGCGCAGGTCTGCAGCACGAGATCGCGCATCGCCGCCGCGGCCACCGCCCAGTCGGTGGTCTGAACGAAGTCGGCCTCGAGCAGGTTGGACGTCTGGGTCGGATCGGTCGGGTCGGGGGAGGCGGAGTACTCGTTCTGGCCCGAGATCGTGCGCAGGTTGTACGCGGTGTACGGGTCGCCCATGCCGGATCCGACGCCGAACGCCAGGATGCGGGTGTCCTGCGACTTGAGCAGGTTGGCCGACGCCAGGCCCGTGCCGAGCTCGCGGAAGCGCGTGTATCCGCTGTTCGGGTCGCGGGGCGACCCGAAGGTGTTCAGGGGGTTGGGTCCGTACACGGTGGGGTTGCCGTCGGTGAGGAACAGCACGAGGTCGAGGTGGTCGGAGGCGCCGGGCTCTCCGTTGGCCTCGGCCGCGGCGAAGAGGCCCCGGTCCCAGTTGGTGTAGTTCGTCGGCCACGCGCGGGTGCGCCACGACTCGTACTGGTCCTTGAACGCCTCCGCCTCGGCGGTGGTCGCGACCGACTGCAGCCCCGTGTTCGCGCCGAAGCCGTTGGCGGGCGAGTCCGTTCCGAAGGTCATGAGGGCGACCGAGGACGGGGTGCCGCGCAGCGCGTCGACGAACGAGTCCATGACGTCCACCAGTTGGCCCTGCGCGTTCGACGTCGCGATCGAGCTGGAGACGTCCACGACCAGGCCGACGTTCATCCCGCAGCGCTCTGCGAAAGCGGGGTTGTAGCGCGACAGCGGCGTGACGCCGCCCGACGCGATGCGGCGAGTGAACTCGGAGTATCCGCCGCTGGGCTGGGAGGGCGTGGCGGGAGTGGTGCTCAGTCCCGGGTCCGTGATCCAGTCGCGACCGGCGAGGTACTCCTGCCCCGCGACGAGCTGCGGCGTCTGGAACACATGGCGGATCGACACCCGATTGGTGTTCTGCAGGGGCGCGGTCTGCCACCAGGGGTTCGCGTAGTAGTCGAAGCCGTCGAGCTGCGGGGTGTCCGAGTAGGTGAGCGCGGCCGCCCAGAGTCGCGTGCCCTGAGGCACGCCGGCGCCGGGCTGGCACGGCACGGGGAACCGGTCACGCGGGTTCGTGGGGTTCTGCTGACACGCGACGATGTCGCCCGACCGGATGGGCACCCGGAAGACGCAGTCGCCATCGGCATCCGAACGGCACTGGAACAGCAGCGACCCTGGCGGGAGGTCGCGTGCGTCCACGTAGCCGTCGATCTCGCGGATGTCGGCATCGGGCGGGGCCGCGAAGAGACCGAAGACCGCGTTGGGGAGGGGCGCGATGCCGTAGTCCTCTGTGCGCGTGTCGCCGATGTACATCTGCACGACCGCTTCGCTGCCGCCGGCCTCGGGCACGACGGCCGAGGCGCGCTCCGAGGGCGAGAGCAGGGCCGGCACAGCGATCAGCAGGCCTACCGCCAGCACGGCGGCGAGCACGCCCGCGAGAAGACGACGGATCCGGTGGGTGGTGACGAGCACTGCTGCTCCCTCCAACGACGTGGATGGGGTCAGCCTAAGCCCGGGGCGCCTGTCACGCTCGACTTTTTTCGACGCGGGATCTCGAGCCCCGCAGGGGGCGGTCCGGTCACCGCCGTCGGGCGGAACCGAGCAGCAGCAGACCACCGCCGATCGCCGCCACGGCCAGGCCGTGGATGACGAGGATGCGCACTCCCTCATCCTGCGCGAGAGCGCTGCCCGACGCCTGCGCGGTCAGATCCAGAGCGACGCCGCCCGCCGCGAGCAGCGCGCCGACGCCCACCAGGACGGCGCCCGCGATCCGCAGCCGCCGTGACGGCGTGCGCGCGAGGATCGCCGCGGCCAGCAGCGCGCCGGCCGCGGTCCACGCGGGAGCGGCGAGCGCGGCTGCCAGCAGGCCGAGCATCAGCAGAGGCATCACAGGCGAGACGCCGAGCATCAGCGAAAGCTCGAGGGCGGTGAGCGCGGCGGCGATCACGACGGCGGCCAGCGCGCCGAGCACGAGCATGGTCGAGCGCGCCGCACGGCGCCCCACCGGCAGGATGAGCGCCAGTGCCTGCACGCCGACGAGCGCGCCGAGCGTCATCGTCCGCTGCACACCGGCCGCGTCCAGCCCGAGCACCAGCGACATCAGGACAGCGGCGGCCCAGGCCGTCGCGACCGTCGTGAACGCGAACTGGATCGCCTCGCCCCACGAGGTGCGCTCTCTCCCTCTGACGGGGCGGCCGGCCGTGATGCGGGGACGGGTGGGACGGCCCGGGGAGTCCGCGGGGCCGGTGTCTTCGTCGGGCGCGGGCGACGCGGTCGACGGCGACTGCGCGGCGGGCTCAGCCGCGCTCTCTCCCCCGGCGGCCGCCGCCTCGCGCAGCGCTCGCCTCGAGAGCGGTGCGCCGGAGCCGTCGTGAGCGCTCATCCGTCTCCCTTCGGTGGCCGCGCGCCGCACACGTGCGCGGCACCGGCGATCGTCCGCCGCGGTCAGACGCGACAAACATGCTGGAGTCTCAGGATATCGGCCGCGAGATGGTCCGCGGCGATGCCCAGACGGGCGGCCGAGGGCAGCGCGTCAGACCCGGCGTCGGCGGGGCGTGAGACGCACGTGCGGCATGGGCGGCGCGGGGATCCGCTGCTGCGGATCGTGGGTCACGACGCGGCCGAAGCGATCCGACCCCGCCTCCCACTCCTCCCGGGCCGCGACGATCTCGTCATGGTCGCGCCCCACGAAGTTCCACCACATCACGAGGTCGTCCTCGAACGGCTCGCCGCCGAGCAGGAAGAACATCCCCCCGCTCTCGCTCGACACCTCGACGTGATCGCGACTCACGCCCAGGTAGAAGAGGTCGAGCGGGCCCAGCGAGGTCGGCTCGCCGTGGCGTCCCGCGTGCGCGAGCAGGTCGCCCTCGACGGCGGCGATCGCGTGCTCCCATTCGGGGCGCAACGGGATCCGCACGCGAGAGCCCGGTGTCAGCACGACCTCCGCTCCGACGATCGGCGTGTGGACGGTGGCGGGCGAGACGGCCCCCGCCAGCTCCCCGACGACCACGGTCGCCGCGGCGTCCGCGCCCTCGCTCGCGTGCAGCGTCAGGGACGGCAGGTCGCCGTGGCGCTCGAAGTCGGGTGCGCCGTGCCGGCGCGCTTCGGGCAGCGCGATCCACAGCTGCAGCGCGTCGAGCGGCGCGGGCTCGTCTCCCACCGAGTACTCGGAGTGCGAGATGCCGCGTCCCGAGGTCATGATGTTCAGCACGCCGCGGCTGATCGTCACGTCGCTGTCGAGGCTGTCGCGGTGGCGCACCTCGCCCACGAGCGGCCACGTCACGGTCTGCAGGCCGATGTGCGGATGCGGGTCGACACGCATCACGGCGTCCTGGGGTCCGAAGCGATCGAAGAAGCACCATGCCCCGACCGTGGGGAGGTCGCGCTGCGGCAGCGAGCGCTGCACCGCCATCGCGCGGACCCCGCCCAGCGGCACCTCACGCGGCGCCAGCAGAAGCTCACGGGGCCCGTCGCAGCTGTCGGAGCGGAGGGATTCGACACCCGCCTCGACGTCGTGTCTGGTCACTCCGGAGACTCCCCCTGCGTGGCGGAGTCGAGCGGCGTGTCACCCGGCCATTCGACGATCGCTCCGGCGACCTCGTTCTGCTGCAGGTGCGCCGCGATGAACGGGCACAGGGGGATGATCGTGTCGCCGCGCTGGGCGACGTCGGCGAGGGCCTCGGACGCGAGCGTGTCGCCGAGTCCCTGCCCACGGAAGGCCGGATCGATCTCCGTGGCGGTGAAGCGCACGCGCCCCGTGCCCTGTTCGAACGATGCGTATCCCGCGAGCGTGCCGTGGTGCGTCTCGTCCGAGACGTGCAGCTCGTAGCGGCTCTCGGCATCATTCCTGGTGACCTTCACGTCCGCCATGACAGCTCCTTCCGTCCGCCTGCCATCCGTCGGTCAGCCACGCTACGGTCTGCCGCCGACACAGGAAAGCCCCGTCGTCCCCAGGGCTGCCCGACGCGCGGTCGCTCCACACCCAGGGGACGCGTCGGAGGTCCCGCCTACACTCGAGCACGTGACCCCGAGCACGCCCGAGCCCCATCCCCGCTGGGGCTCCTGGGCGCCCGCGGACCCGTCCGATCAGGGCGGTCCCGGCGACTGGGTCCCCTATGACGACGCGCCGTACGCAGGCGATCCCTTCGCAGACCCGCCGCCCGACGCGTTCGACGATCCGTACGCCGACGTGCCGCCGCCCGACGAGGGGATGGCTCCGCGGTCGCCGGGTGGATGGGCCGCGCCGGCAGCCGGTCAGACCGTGGGCGTCCGTGCATCGCAGCACGCGACCCCGCTCGACGCGCTGAAGACGGTGTACGGATACGACGCGTTCCGCGGCGACCAGCGGCAGATCGTCGAGCACGTCGTGGCGGGCGGAGATGCGGTCGTCCTGATGCCCACCGGCGGCGGCAAGAGCGTCTGCTACCAGGTCCCGGCGCTGGTGCGCGAGGGCACCGGCCTGGTCGTGTCGCCGCTCATCGCACTCATGCACGATCAGGTCGACGCGCTGGTGGCCAACGGCGTGCGTGCGGCGTATCTCAACTCGACCCAGACGTCGGATGAGCGCGCCCGCGTCGAGCGCGCGTACGTCGCGGGCGAGCTCGACCTCCTGTACGTCGCGCCCGAGCGGCTCAGCGGCGAGCCGACACTGCGCCTGCTGGAGCGCGGCACGCTCAGCGTGATCGCGATCGACGAGGCGCACTGCGTCTCGCAGTGGGGTCACGACTTCCGGCCCGACTACCTCGCGCTCGGAGGGCTGGCGGCGCGTTTCCCCGGCGTTCCACGACTGGCGCTCACGGCGACGGCGACGCCCGCGACGCACCGCGAGATCACCGAGCGGCTGCGGCTCCCCGATGCCCGTCACTTCGTCGCGAGCTTCGATCGCCCGAACATCCGGTACCGCATCGAGGCGAAGACCGAGGCGCGGGCGCAGCTGCTCTCGTTCATCCGCTCCCAGCCCGACGGCTCCGCCGGCATCGTTTACGCGCTCAGTCGCAAGGCGGTCGAGCAGACGGCTG
The DNA here is from genome assembly GCF_040302945.1 of Microbacterium sp. NPDC096154. Classification (NCBI taxonomy): domain Bacteria; kingdom Bacillati; phylum Actinomycetota; class Actinomycetes; order Micrococcales; family Microbacteriaceae; genus Microbacterium; species Microbacterium sp. NPDC096154. The sequence continues at coordinate 50,290 of NZ_JBEOSM010000005.1, read as the reverse complement.
AGTACCTGGTGCGCCACGGGATCGACGCGATCCCGTACCACGCCGGTCTCGATGCGGAGATCCGCGCCCGGCACCAGTCGCGCTTCCTGCGCGAGGACGGCGTCGTGGTCGTGGCGACGATCGCCTTCGGCATGGGCATCGACAAGCCGGACGTCCGCTTCGTCGCGCACATCGACCTCCCGAAGTCGGTGGAGGGCTACTACCAGGAGACGGGCCGTGCGGGTCGCGACGGCGAGCCCGCGCAGGCCTGGATGGCGTATGGCCTGGGCGACGTCGTGCAGCAGCGGCGCCTCATCCAGCAGGGGCAGGGCGACAGGGCGACACAGCAGCGGCAGGGGCGGCATCTCGACGCGATGCTCGCGCTCTGCGAGACCGTCGGCTGCCGACGACAGAACCTCCTGTCCTATTTCGGGCAGGAGTCCGAGCCGTGCGGCAACTGCGACACGTGCCTGACTCCGCCCGAGACATGGGACGGACTCGTTCCCGCACAGAAGCTGCTGTCGACGGTCGTCCGGCTCCAGCGCGAGCGCAACCAGTCGTTCGGTGCGAGCCACATCATCGACATCCTGCGCGGCGCGTCGACCGAGCGCATCCGCAGGATGGGCCACGAGGCGCTCGCCACGTACGGAATCGGCGCCGATCTGTCGGAGCAGGACTGGCGCAGCGTCGTGCGCCAGCTGCTGGCGCGGGGCCTGCTCGTCGCGCAGGGCGAGTACGGCACGCTGGGGCTCAGCGACGCGAGCGCGGGAGTCCTGCGCGGTGAGACGCCCGTGCCGCTGCGGCGCGACGTCATCGGCCGGCCAGCGCGCGCCTCGAGTGGGGCGCGCAGGGCCTCGGTCGCCGACCAGCTCGCGCCCGAGCATCGCGGGCTCTTCGAATCGCTGCGCTCCTGGCGTTCCGAGCAGGCGCGAGAGCAGGGAGTGCCGGCGTACATCGTGTTCGGCGACGCGACCCTGCGCGCGCTGGCCGAGCATCGGCCCTCGTCGATCGAGGCGCTCTCGCGCATTCCGGGCATCGGCGAACGCAAGCGCGAGGCATACGGCGACGCGGTGCTGGCCGTGATCGCCGCGGCCTGAGCGCCGGGTACTTCTGCCCTCTCCGGCCCTTGAGCTCCGTGCCGACGCACACCGGCATCGTGATATCTTGGCGGCCGATATCGCCTGCCCACGCGGCGATGCCACCCTGGGGAGCACATGACCGAGCACGAGAGCGCAGACGAGGCGCCCGCCGCCGAGGCGGCCCCGACCGACGCGCCCGCCGCCGCCGAGGCGGTCGCGGCGCCGCGTCGGCGCGGCACGTACCTGCCCGCGGCCGAGCCGGTCACGCCGAAGTCGATCGACGAGGCTGCCGACCTCATCATGCCGATCTACGCCGAGCCCGTGGTCCGCAAGGGGGCCACGCGCGCGGCCGGTGCGCTGCCGGCCTCGACTGAGCTCACGTTCGAGGCGGACCCCGACCGCACCGCCGCCACGCGCCTGCGCCGCGGCGGCCAGATCGCGACCGCGGGCCTGGCAGCCGCGGTGATCGCGGTCGTCGCCTCGGCGTTCGCCCCCACCCCCGACAGCGGCGCGAGTACGGCGTATGACTCGCCGGCGATCGCCGACACCGCGATGGGGGCGTATCCGTCTGCCGTCGGGCAGCCGATGGCGGCCGAGGGCGGACGCGTCAGCGTCGATCTGCACCGCGGCGACGAGGAGTCGGCGGCGGGCGACCAGCCCAGCATCTTCGGCATCCCGCTGCCGGATGTGCTGCCGTTCATCGAGAGCGCTGTCGAGGCGGTGGGAGGCGCCGACGGTGCTGACGCGTTCGCCGGGCCCCGCCAGCCGGGATCGGCCGGCGGGGGCTCGGGCGACAGCGGCGATGCATCGCAGCCCGCGGCGCCGGGCGGATCCGCCGCTCCGGGGTCGTCGAGTCCGTCCCCATCGACCCCTTCGGCGTCGACCCCTTCAGCGTCGAGCCCTTCGGTGTCGAGCCCTTCCGCGTCCACCCCATCCGGGCCGACCGGCGCGCCCTCGGTGCCGGTCCCCACGGCTCCGGCACCCAGTGCGACGGCCCCCGCCCCGGAGCCGAGCGCCACGACGCCGCCGGCCCCTGTGAAGGCCCCGCTGGCCGTGAGTGCGTCATGTCGTGACGATCTGGATCTGCTCGGGCTGGGCGTGCTCACGTCGAACACGTGCACGGTGACGGCCACGGGCGAGCCGGGCGCTACCGTGCAGCTCACCTACGGTCGCACCGCGTGGCGACAGGTGACCCTCGACGGCTCGGGCCGTGCCACCCAGACGGTGCGCAGCGTCGATGTGGTCGGCCTGTTCGGTCTCTTGAACGAGCTGCTCAACGGCAGCGAATTCGACGGCTACTACCTCTGACGTCCCCCACGTCGGCCTCCATGTGCCCGGATGGAGGCCGACGTGGTGTCTGGGCGTCCGGAGCGCCACGGGTCGCGCCAGCGACTCGCGCGCGGTCCTCCTTCGATCTCAGCGTGTCGCGATCGCGATCTTCTGAGATGTTGGATTATCGATCTTTCCGAACTTCCGACATACTGGTTCGGATCGGTCATGCCCTCGCGCGCTTCGGGGGCTCCGGGCCGCAGCTCTCGAATCACGTTGGAGACTCATGGAACAGTCAGAGGAGACCACGGCGCAGCGCCCGATGCGCAAGTGGTACGAAAAGGGGGGACTGGCTCCCGTCGCGGCTCTCGCCACGGCGAGCCTGGTCGCCTCCGGCGTCGCGTTCGCGGCGACCGGTGCGAACGTCGGTGCGTCGGCTGCGGCCGACGCGGACGCCGAGGCGCTCGCGCAGGTCATCGGCGGCCTGGCGCTCAACCAGCCGCTCACGGTGTCCGAGGCCTACACGGCCTACCCCGAGGGTGGCGAGGTGACCACGCCGCTCAACGTGGACGCGCTCGGCCTGCTCAACCTCGACCTCGGTTCGGGCATCAACCTTCCGCTGGCCAGCCTGCCTGGCGCCGGTGGACTGCTTGAGCTCGGCAACGTCGGGGCGCTCAACGCCTATTCGCTGACCGAGGCGCCCGGCACGCACGCCGTCGCGCACTCGGGCACGGTGGGCGCCGACGGCTCCGTCGACCTCGACACCGTCCGTGGCAGCAGCGACGACTTCGCCACGGTCGACCTCACCTCGCTTCTCGCGGGCGTGGGCGTCGACACCACCGGCCTTGTCGACGCGCTGGCGCTGGAGATCGGCGCGGTCGCTTCGGCGGCCGAGCTGAACGAGGGCAGCATCGCCCAGCGCGACTACGCGCTCGCCGGCGTCGACCTCGTGCTCGACAGCCCGCTCGTGGCGAACCTCGTCGCGACGCTCGACACGCAGCTGACGCAGACTGTCGGCGTCGTGGACGAGCAGATCGTCAACGGCCTCGTCCCCGAGCTCGTCGAGGCGCTCGACCTCAACCTGCTCGGACTGGCGAGCGTGACCGTGGGCGGTCAGGACTCGGCGATCGAGGTCGGCGGCCTCACGGAGGGCGTCGACGCCCTGCTGCAGGACCTGCTGCTGACTCCGATCCAGGATGACAACGGCGTGCTCTCGATCGACCTCGCGACCGGCGAGATCCTCGTGAGCGTCGACAAGCTCTACGAGGGCGGCAGCCTCAACGGCCTCCCCGCCAACACGCAGGTGCTGCAGAGCGAGCAGCTCACGCAGATCACCAACGCGCTCTCCAACGCGCTCGGCAAGATCACGACGCGCGTCTCCGACGGGCTCGCGTCGCTGACGGACGCGGTGACGATCGACATCACGCTGCCGATCGACGTCAGCACCGCGCTGACCGGCTCGGTGGCGAACGGCCAGGTCGAGGTGCACCTGGACGGGGCGGACATCCTCGCCGGCACCATCCCGGCCGATGCGATCACGGTTCCCAGCCTGACGGCCGCCGGCCTGGACCTGACCGGTCTGACCGACCTGGTGCTGCCGGCCGTGACCGACCTGCTGAACCCGCTGCTCGGCACGGTGGTCTCGCCGCTGCTCGACGGACTGACCGGTCAGCTCGAGACGACGCTGAACGACGTCCTGCAGCCGCTGCTCGCGCAGCTGAGCCCGGTGTTCGAGGCCCTGTCGCAGGTCGTGGCGCTGACCGTCAACTACCAGCCGGCCACGTTCGCCATCGACGGTGTGGAGTACACGAACGCCGCTGCGGATGCGACGACGGGTGAGGCGATCAGCATCGCCGCCCTCAACCTGAAGGTGCTGCCGTCGCAGGCGGGCCTCGTCGACCTGTCGCTCGCGTCGTCGTCGGTGCGCGCGCTGGCCGAGGCGCCGGTCGAGCCGACGCCCGAGCCCACCGACCCGGGTACGGACGCCGGCACGGACACGGACGCCGGCACCGACACCGATGCGGGCACGGACACGGACGCCGGCACGGACACCGATGCGGGCACGGACACGGACGCCGGCACCGACACCGACGCGGGCACGGACACCGACGCTGACGGGGGCGTGACCACGCCGCCGACGATCGACGGCAAGGACCCGGTCGACCCGGGCGAGGAGCTCCCGATCGAGTGCGCCGACTGGCCGGCCAACACGGACGTGACCATCACGGTCGTCGACTCCGAGGGCAACGTCATCGGCACGCCCATCGTCGTCACCACGGACGAGAACGGCAACTGCCCGCCCGACACCGCGTACCCGATCCCGGGCGACACCGAGCCCGGCCCGGCGAAGGTGACCGGTCGCGACGACAACGGCAACTCCGCCGAGGACGCCATCACGATCGGCGAGCCGATCTCGATGGAGCTCGAGTACGACGTGCGTCGTGCGGGCGAGACGCAGATCGCCTACGGCTACGGCTTCGAGCCGGGTGAGACGGTCGAGGCGACGATGTACTCGACGCCTCGCGTCGTGGGCACCGACGTCGCCGACGAGAACGGCGTCGTCACCTACGAGTGGGAGATCCTGGCGACGGACGAGATCGGTCAGCACACGGTCGAGCTGGTGGGCGAGCTCTCGGGCTCCGTGGACGACACCTTCCAGGTCGTCGCGGCGCGCAGCCTCGCGGCCACGGGCGCCGACCTCGGCTCGCTCTTCCCGTTCGGGATGCTGATCATCGCCGCCGGTGCGGCGCTGGTCCTGGCGTCGCGCCGTAACGGAGTGGCCTCGCTCGACGCGTGAGCAGCTCCACTCCTCAGGGGATGACCTCTCCTGAAAAGCGCCGTGGCGGTCCGGGTTCGTCCCGGGCCGCCACGGCCACGCCTGTGGCCAAGCGCCTCGTGCTCGTCGCGATGGCGCTCTTCACGGCGTGGCACCTCTTTGCCAGCTTCCTCTGGATCGCGCCCGCATCGCCGGTGCGCGAGGTGCTGCCTCAGGGGCTGCTGCGCAGCTACATGATGCCGATGTTCGGACAGAGCTGGTCGGTCTTCGCGCCCAGCCCCATCCGTTCGGACTTCCATCTCGAGGTGCGCGCGGCCGTCGACGAGGGGGGCGATGAGCTCACCACGACTCCCTGGACGCGTGCGACGCTCTCCGAGCTGTCCCGCGTGCAGCACAATCTCTTTCCTCCGCGCTCGGCGGAGATCGGCTTCAACGTGGCGATGCAGCTCTACGAGGCATACGCCGACCTGTCCGAACAGGCGCGGGAGGACGTCGGGGCGAGCCGGGTCGAGGACGACTGGCTCCACCGGCTGGAAGGCGAGCTGTCGGAAGACCCGGACGGGCGCGCCTACCTCGCCGCCGAGCGCAAGGCAGTGGCCTACGCGACCCAGGTGGCCTACGCCGTCTGGGGGGACGACGTCGTACGGGTTCAGGTGCGCGTCAGCAGCGATCCCGTCCGCGCCTTCGACAAACGGAATGAGGCGCGCACGCCCAAACCGGAGCCCGTCGTGCGCACACCGGGGTGGCGCGGCACGCTCGAGTACGACGGACAGTCACGCGAGCAGTTCCGCGACTACTTCTGCTCGGCTCCGATCGGACTGTGCCCATGACTGACGACCTCCGCGTGACGCTCGAGCGCGTACCGCCGTTCCTGAAGCTCGTGGCCGTCGCCGGATGGCGTGCGCTTCGCGACGGCGTCATCGCGCTCCTGCGGTTCTGCGAGAAGTGGCTCACCGAGCGCCGCCGCGCGCGATACGGGATCGCGGTCATGCGCATCCTGCTCGGCGTCGTGGGCTTCGGTCTGCTGTGGACGAACTATCCGGCGCGCTCCTATCTCTTCGGCCCGGCATCGTTCTGGTCCGGCGAGCAGCTGGACCGGCAGAACGAGCTGCTGGCCAACCCGCTGTTCGGCCTCGGGCACGTGGCGTCCGGGAGCCTGTTCTGGTTCACCGTGGTGTACCTGCTGGCGGCCGCGCTGGCGCTGGGCGTGGTCGCGGGGTACCGCATCCGGCTGGTGCTGCCGCTGTTCCTCGCGGTGTATGTCGGAATCGTGGCTCAACAGCATCGGCGGCGATCAGGGCGACAACATCTACCGCATCTGTCTCTTCTGGCTGATGTTCGCCGATTCCGCGGGCGTGCTGTCGGTCGACGCGCGGCGCAGGATGCGCCTTGGCGATGCCGCGGAACGCCCAGACGCGACGCGGCCGCCGCTCGTCCGGCTCGGGGGACTCTGGCGTGGGGAGCGGCTTCTGCCCGTCTGGCTGCGGAACGCGATGCACAACGTGGTGATCGTGATCCTGGCCGTGCAGGTGTCGATGGTCTACGTCTCCGGCGGGCTCTACAAGGCGGGAGGCGACCGCTGGGCCGATGGCACCGCTGTGTACGGCCCGTTGCATGTGGCCGTCTACGAGACGTGGCCCGGTATCAGCGACATGCTGACGGCCTGGGCTCCGATGGTGGTCGCGGCATCCTGGGGGTCCATCCTGCTGCAGGTGTCGTTCCCGTTCATGCTGATGCACCGCGTGACGCGCGTGATCGCCCTGATCGGGATTCTCAGCTTCCACGCCGCGATCGGGCTGTTCCTCGGACTGCCCTGGTTCTCGCTCTCCATGGTCGCCATCGACGCGATCTTCGTGCGCGACGAGACATGGCGTGCGCTGGGAACCGCGATCGTGCGCGCATGGCGCGCGAGCCGTGCGGGCGCCCCGCCCGCCGGTGCGCGGACGGCGCAGGCGATGACGCCGACGGACGCGCGCGAGCCTGCGCAGCTGCCGGTGCGGCGCGACAGGGTGCGTGGCGGCAGGCCCGCCGTCGCGAAGCCGACCCGGACCGTGCCCGCGACGGTGCCGCCCACGCCCGTCGCTCCGCCGGTGGTCACCGCCCCCGGGGCCCCGGGCGCGCCGCGGAAGGTCGCGAGCGTCGCAGCGGAGGGAGCGGTGCCCCCGATCTTCAAAGCCGGCCCGCCCGAGACGGCGGCCGATGTCGAGCCGTCGACGCCGGCCCCCAGGGCGGCGGCCCCCAAGGCGGCCACCCCGGCGGCGGCGACTGCGGTCCCGACGCCGGCGCAGCCTTCGGAGCCGACGGACGAACCCGTCCCCACGCCGGGTCGCGCGCGCGGGGTGTTCGGGCGTCTCGGAAAGTTGAAGGCTCGGCCATCCGACTCGGCCACCGATGCCTCGAGCGCCGATGCCTCGGTCGCTCAGGTCGCGCCGCGTGAGGGGAAAGCGCTCCCCGCAGGCGCTCCGCAGCCCGCCGTGTCGGCGCCCCCTGCGCCGAAGCCTGCGCTGGCGCCGGCTACGAAACCGGCCGGGGTTCAGAAGCCGACCGCCGTGTCGAAGCCTGCATCGGCGCCCAAGCCGGCGCCTGCGGCTGCGCCGCCGAAGCCCGCACCCGCACCTGCGCCGAAGCCCGCACCCGCACCTGCGCCGAAGCCGGCCGCCGTGCCGAAGCCCGCACCCGCACCTGCGCCGAAGCCGGCCGCCGTGCCGAAGCCCGCACCCGCACCTGCGCCGAAGCCGGCCGCCGTGCCAAAGCCGGCGCCGAAGCCGGCACCTGTGCCAAAGCCCGCGCCGGTGGGGAAGCCCCAGCCGAAGCCCGCTCTGCCCGCCCCGACGGTGAAGCCCGCCGCGGTGCGCAGGATCGCCAGCGGCGAGCTGCCGGCGTGGGCTCGCCCCGGCGCGACGCCGGACGGCGCGCGCCCGGCCCGTGCCTCGGCGCCCGTGGCGACGCCGACCGAGGGCGTCGCGCCCGCCTCCCCGAAGAGGCCGGCGTGGCTCGACGAGGTCGCAGCGCGGGCGAAGGCGGAGCGGCAGGGCTGATGCGCGGAGGGCGACGTCCGTCTGTGGCGGGAACACATCCTGTCTGGGCGACGCCCGGCGCGAGCCTGTCGAAGCCGGACAAGGAGTTTCCGGCTCGCTTGTCGGCGTCCTACCGTTGAGACACATAGCGCCCGCACCCGGTTGCGGCGCGCAACCCACCCCTTCAGCCCATGAGAGGCAGGTCATGGCAGACACCGCTGTTCGCCCGCACGCGTCCGATTCCGAGCGGGGCCACCAGGCTGACGCTCCGAAGCTCGACGTCGCCCTCGTCACCGACAAGCTGCTCGGCACGTGGGGTGACATCCGCCGCCAGGCGCGCGAGATGCTCAAGGACCCCGAATTCTGGCGGGTCGATGGCCTGACGCACCACGAGCACCGTGAGCGCGTCTTCGGCCAGCTCGGCAAGCTCGTGGAGAGCAACGCGATCTCCCGCGCCCTCCCTCCCGAGTACGGCGGCGAGAACAACAACGGCGGCAACCTCGCCAGCTTCGAGGAGCTCGTGCTGGCCGACCCGAGCCTGCAGATCAAGGCCGGCGTGCAGTGGGGCCTGTTCATGTCGGCGATCTACCAGCTCGGCACCAAGAAGCACCACGACAAGTGGCTGCGCGCATGCACGAGCCTCGAGCTGCCCGGCGCGTTCGCGATGACCGAGACGGGCCACGGATCGGATGTCGCCGCCATCGGCACGACCGCCACCTACGACCCTGAGACCGAGGAGTTCGTCATCCACACGCCCTTCCGCGGCGCGTGGAAGGACTACCTGGGCAACGCGGCCGTGCATGGCAAGGCCGCCACGGTGTTCGCGCAGCTCATCACGGGCGGAGTGAACTACGGCGTGCACTGCTTCTTCGTGCCGCTGCGCGACGAGAACGGCGAGTTCCTGCCCGGGGTCGGCGGCGAGGACGACGGCGTCAAGGGCGGCCTGAACGGTATCGACAACGGGCGCCTGCACTTCGACAACGTGCGCGTCCCGCGTGAGAACCTGCTCAACCGCTACGGCGACGTCGCCGCCGACGGCACCTACTCGAGCCCGATCGCGAGCCCCGGCCGACGCTTCTTCACCATGCTCGGCGCGCTCGTTCAGGGCCGCGTGTCGCTCGACGGCGCCGCCACCAACGCGTCGGCCCTGGCGCTGAAGATCGCGGTCACCTACGGCAACCAGCGCCGTCAGTTCGCGGGCGCCACCGGGGCCGAGACCGTGCTGCTCGACTACGGCAAGCACCAGCGCCGCCTGCTGCCGCGCCTGGCCACGACGTACGCCCAGGCGTTCGCGCACGACGAGCTGCTGCGCAAGTTCGACGGCGTGTTCGGCGGTACGACGGACACCGAGCAGAACCGCGAGGACCTCGAGACCCTCGCCGCCGCGCTGAAGCCGCTGTCGACCTGGCACGCGCTCGACACGCTCCAGGAGGCGCGCGAGGCCTGCGGTGGCTCCGGCTACCTGGGCGAGAACCGGCTCGTGAACCTGCGCCAGGACCTCGACGTCTACGTCACGTTCGAGGGTGACAACAACGTGCTGCTGCAGCTGGTCGGCAAGCGCCTGCTGCAGGATTACGCGAAGCAGTTCAAGGGCAAGGACGCCAAGGACCTGGCGGCGTTCGTGGTCGGCCAGACCGCGGGCAAGGTCTTCCATGGCGCGGGTCTGCGTCAGCTGGGGCAGTCGGTCGCCGACCTGGGTCAGGTGGCTCGCTCCGTCGAGCTCGGCCTGCGTGCCAAGGACCAGCACGAGCTGCTGGCCGACCGCGTGCAGCAGATGGTGGCCGACGTGGCGGGGCGCCTGCGCGCCGCGACCAAGCTCGCACCGGAGGCGGCGCAGGAGCTGTTCAACGAGAACCAGGTGGAGCTGCTCGAGGCGGCGCGCGCCCACGCCGAGCTGCTGCAGTGGGAGGCCTTCACCGACGCCGTCGCCTCGATCCAGCACGAGGGCACTAAGCGCGTGCTCGGCTGGCTGCGCGATCTGTTCGGCCTGAGCCTCATCGAGAAGCACCTGTCGTGGCACCTGATGCACGGGCGGCTGTCCAACCAGCGTGCGCTCGCCGTGACCCGCTACATCGACCGCCTGTGCCTGCGCCTGCGCCCCTACGCGCAGGAGCTTGTGGACGCGTTCGGGTTGGAGCCCGAGCACGTGCGAGCGCCCATCGCCTCGGGAGCCGAGAAGCAGCGCCAGGATGCGGCCGCCGCCTACTACGCCGAGCTCGCGGCCAGCGGCGCCGCACCGGTCAAGGAGAAGAAGCCGGCCACACGCTGACGCCTGTCTGCCGAAGGGGCCCGGATCCACGGATCCGGGCCCCTTCGTGCTCTCCTGCCCGCGGCCGGCGTTCAGCGTGCTCACAGCGAGCGTTTAAGATATCGCGCAGGAGTCACCGGGGGGATGGCGATGAAGGCGATGAGCTGGCTGGGCGTGCGACGGCGCACGCTCGCGGGCGCCGCGGTCGTCACCGTCGCGGCCCTCGGCATCGCGACCATGGCGGTCGCCTACGAGGGCAATCCGACCACCGAGCTCGATCTCAACGACGGCTCCGTGTGGATCACCAAGACCGACCAGCAGTTCGTGGGTCACTTCAACGCGCAGTCGCAGGTGCTCGACGGCCGCCTCGCCGCCGGCACGGCCGACTACGACGTGCTCCAGGACGGCGACCACGCATTGGTGGTCGACAGCGGCGACATGACGATCGGCGAGATCGACGCGGCCGCCGTGTCGCTCGCGGACCGGGTGCAGGTGCCTCCGGGCGCGGTCGTCGACTATGCGGCCAACACGGTCGCCATCCTCGACCCCGCGAAGGGAGCCGTGTACGTCGTGCCGCTCGGCGGCGTGCCGTCGTTCGCGATCGCCGAGGCGAAGCCCACGGTCGACAAGCTCGGCGAGAACGTCGCGGTGACGGTGGCACGGGACGGCACCGTCTACGCCGCGTCGCCCTCCCGAGCCGCGCTCTACACCATCCGCGTCTCGCCCGAGGGCGTGGCGGACAAGGACGGCATCTCGCAGGAGAAGCTCGAAGGGGTCGACGAGACGTCGCGGCTGTCGATCACCTCGGTCGCGGATCGCGCGGTGGTGCTGGATGAGACCGCCGGCGCCCTGTTCCTGCCGGGCGCGGAGCCCCTGACGCTGAGCGAGCCGGAGGGCGCGCGCCTCGCGCTGGACGCGGCGGACGGCGACGCCGTCGTCGTGGCCACGCGCACCGAGCTGCTCAGCGTCCCGCTCGACGGCTCGGACCCGGTCGCGACGCCCGCGGGCGCGACGGCGGGCACGCCCGCCGCGCCGGTATGGCTGAACGGCTGCGCGTACGGCGCATGGATGGAGTCGGGCCGGTTCGTGCGCGACTGCATCGGCGAGCAGCACGACCGGGCCATGGCCATCCCCGAATACCGTGCGGGCGGAGAGCTGCGCTTCCGCGTCAATCGCGACGTCGTGATGCTCAACGACGTGCTGACGGGCGGCGCCTGGCTCGCCAGCGACGTGCTCCAGAAGGTCGACAACTGGGACGATCTCACGCCTCCCGAGAGCGAGGACGGCGTCGAGAACCCCGACCCCACCACGGTGCAGGTGCCCGACCCTTCGCCACCGGACCGCGGCCCCGAGAACACTCCGCCGCAGGCGAACTCCGACCGCTTCGGCGTGCGTGCCGGCTCTTCGACGATCCTGCCGGTGCTCAGCGGCTTCGGCCCGGATGGCGAGGGCGCGGACAGCGACGCCGACGGCGACGTTCTGGTCGTGAGCCTCCCGGACGGACCTCCGGCCGGGGTGGACATCCAGCCCGTCAACGACGGATCTGCGCTGCAGATCACCGTGCCGGAGGACGTCACGAGCGTGCCGACGTTCCGCTACGAGGTCAACGACGGGCGCACCGGCGGAACCGCCGAGGCCACGGTGGCGGTCGACGTGAAGCCCGAGAGCGAGAACGCGCCTCCCGCCCAGCTGCGACAGATCGCGGTGCCCGTGGAGAGCGGCAGTTCCGTGACCTACAACGTGCTGCCCGACTGGATCGACCCCGACGGCGACGACATCTACCTGGAGAACGTGTCGCCGGCCGAGGGGGACGAGGCGCAGTTCACGGCAGACGGCCGGATCACCTACCGCGCGGTCTCGGGCAACCAGGGGCCGATCGAGGTCCCGGTCACGGTGTCCGACGGCAGGTCGAGCATGAGCGGCGTGCTGGCGCTCGACGTGCGCGCACCGGATACGTCGCCACCCATCGTCACCGCCGACCATCTCATCGTGCGCGAGGGACAGCAGGGCACCGTCGACCCGCTGGCGAACGATCTGAGCGCGAGCGACGACCCGCTCGAGCTCACCCAGGTGAGCGAGGTGAAGGGCGCCACGATCGTGGCCGACTTCACCGACGACACCTTCACGTTCCAGTCGGGCACGGCGGGCACCTATTACGTCGACTACCTCGCCTCGACCTCCGGCACGCGTCCCGTGCCGGGGCTCGTGCGCGTCGACGTTGTCAAGCCCGCCGAGACCCCGGCGCCTCCCGTCGCGGTGCGCGACGTCGCCCTGCTGCCGCCGGGCGGCGACGCGCTCGTGAACGTGCTCGCGAACGACTCGGATCCCTCCGGCGGCGTTCTGGTCGTGCAGGGAGTGGAGGTGGATCCTGCCAGCGGCGTGTCGGTGTCGGTGCTGGGGCACGAGACGCTGCGCGTGACGGATCAGGGCCTCGCCGGCGACACGGGCCAGATCAAGGTGCGCTACACGATCTCCAACGGCGTCGCGCCCTCGGTCGACGGCGAGGTCGTGGTGATCCCGATGCCCGCCTCCGGCAAGCTTCGCGCGCCGGTCGTGAACGACGACACGGCCATCGTGCGCGTGGGCGACGTCGTCACGATCCCGGTGCTGGAGAACGACTACGACCCGAACGACGACGAGTTCCACCTCGATCCGACCCTGGTCGCGGTGCCGGATGCCGCCGCCGGAGAGGTGTTCGTCTCGCAGGACGACGTGCGGTTCCGCGCCTCCGACCAGCCGGGCACCGTGTACGTGACGTACGCGGCGGTCGACAGCACCGGCCAGCGGGATGCGGCGCAGGTCGCCATCCAGGTGCTGCCGCGCGACGACGAGAACAACAACGCGCCGAACCCGCGGGACGTCGAGGCGCGCACGCTCGAGGGCACGGAGACGACGATCACGATCCCCCTGGATCGCATCGACCCCGACGGCGACTCGGTCGAGCTCGTGGGCCCGGCCTCGGGGCCGAAGCTCGGCTCCATTCTCAAGACGACGGCCAACACGATCGTGTACGAGGCGTTCAAGGGCAAGAGCGGCGTGGACACCTTCGCGTACCGCGTGCGTGACGGATTCGGCGCGGAGGCGACCGCGTCGATCCGCGTGGGCATCGCACCGAAGGCCACGCAGAACCAGCCGCCCTTCGCGGTGCGCGACAGTCTCGCGATGCGCCCCGACCGCGAGGTCGCCGCGCCGGTGCTCGACAACGACTCCGATCCCGACGGCGAGAAGGTCGGCCTGGTGCAGGGTGACGACAGCGTCATCCTGGCCGAGGACGCGGGCATCGAGGCAGAGGCGCTGGGCAATCGCCTGATCGTGCGGTCTCCGGATCAGGAGCTCGAGACGTCGCTGCAGTACACGATCGAGGACGAGCGCGGGGCGCAGGCCCGGGGAGTGCTGCAGATCACGGTCGACGACGAGGTGCCGCTGCAGCCGCCCGTCGCCCGCGACGACTTCGTGCTGATCGAGGACGTCACAGAGGACGAGACGGCGGATGTCGTGCTGCTGGAGAACGACGAGGATCCGGACGGCACGGCGGAGGCGCTCGAGCTCGAGCTGGAGCCCGACGAGGGCGCCCGCCTCGTCGGCGACGGCACGGTGCGCGTCGACATCGCCGAGAAGCGCCGCCTGATCGGCTACACGGTCACGGATCAGGATGGGCAGACCGCGAAGGCGTTCATCCACGTGCCGGGCGAGGAGGACCTGCGCCCCACGCTCATCAGCACGGAGCCGGCGGTCGTAAAGAGCGGCGAGCGGATCGACCTCCCCCTCGCCGACTATGTCAAGACCGCCAGCGGCAGGCCGGTGCGGATCACGGAGGCGGAGAAGGTCACGTCGGGCCACGGCGACGGCTCGTCGCTCGTGATCGACCAGAGCACGCTCACGTACACCTCCGAGTACCGCTACTTCGGGAACGACGCCGTCACCTTCGAGGTGACGGACGGCTCGGGACCGGACGATCCGAACGGGCGCGTGTCGACCCTGTCGATCCCGATCCTGGTCACATCGCCCGACAACGAGGCGCCCGAGATGTCCGGCGCGTCCGTGCGGGTCGGCGCGGGCGACAGCGAGCCCGCAACGGTCGATCTCGCCGGACTCGCCTCCGACATCGACGAGGATCCGCTGCGGTTCGAGGTCGTCGAGGAGCCTGCGGGACTGCAGGCCCAGGTCGTGGACGGCGGCACTCTCAGCGTGACGGCGGATGCCGACCAGAAGGGGACGGTCGCGGATGTCACGGTCATGGTCGACGACGGCCAGGACAACCCCCGCCAGCCGGAGCCGGTCACCGCGCGCATCCAGGTGACCGTGACGGCATCCACCCGCGAGATGCCCGTGGCGACCGACGACACCTATGCCGAATGGAACCAGGGCGAGACGCTCACCGCCGAGGTGCTGCGCAACGACGTCAACCCGTTCGCGGCGGAGGGCGAGCCCCTCACCGTGACCGGCGCCGTGCTGGAGACCGGGGCGCCCGGCGACGCCCGCGTCGAGTTCACCGATTCGAGCGTGAAGGTCACGCCGGCCGGTGACTTCCACGGCCGCCTCGTCGTGGCCTACACCGTGCAGGATGCCACGGGGGACCCCGAGCGCACGGCCGAGGCGCGCGTCTACGTGACGGTGCAGGGCCGGCCCGACATGCCGGGGAAGCCGACGGTGTCGAGCGTGCAGAGCCGCCAGGTCACCCTGTCGTGGGAGCCGCCGCCGGACAACGGTGCGCCGATCACCGAGTACCAGGTGACGGCTGTGAAGGGCGGAGAATACGAGACCACGTGCCCCGAGACCACCTGCACGTTGACCGGGCTGACCAACAACGTCACGTACCAATTCACGGTGACGGCCGTGAACCGTGTCGGGCCGTCCGATCCGTCGCCCGCGAGCCAGGACGCCCGCCCCGACGTGCGGCCCGAACGCCCGGTCGCGCCGCAGCTGCCGCAGTTCCGTGACAGCGGCCTGCTCGTCAGCTGGACGGCGCCGCGCACCGAGGGATCGCCGATCGAGAAGTACGAGCTGGAGATCACCCCGGCTCCGCCGAGCGGCGTGAACACGAAGACGGTCCCGGCAGGCACGACCCAGGTGTGGTGGGACGGCCTGGTCAACGGCACCGCCTACACCGTGCGCGTGCGCGCGCACAACAAGGCGCCGGATCCGTCGGAGTGGAGCCCGCAGTCGGGCACGAACATCCCGGCGAAGCCGCCCGTCGCGCCGGCGGCGCCGACCGCGAAGCGGCAAGGGTCCATCGGCCCGGCCGTGGGCGGTGTCGAGGTGTCCTGGCCCGCGGTGGAGGGCCCCGACGCGGGCGGAGACGCGGTCGATCAGTACGAGGTGAAGACGTTCCGGGGCGGACAGCCGTACGGCGACGTGCACACCACCTCCGGCACGCGCTTCGTCGCGTCGCTGCCTGCCGCGAACTCCGACTACACGTTCACGGTGCGCGCGCGGAACAAGGCCGGCTTCGGCGGGTGGAGCGCAGCGAGCGCTCCGCTGCGTCAGTTCACCTCGCCGACCCAGCCCGGCACGCCGTCGGTCCAGCCCGGCGACCGCCAGGTGAGGGCATCGTGGAGCGCCGCGACCGCCGAGGGCAGCACCGACATCCGCTACCAGTACAGCGTCAACGGCGGTGGCTGGCAGGACGCCGGCGCCAATACGAGCGCGACGATCGGCGGGCTCGCCAACGGCACGACGTATCGCGTCGCGGTGCGCGCCTACGCGGTCGCCAACGGCACGCAGTCGGAGCCGGGGCCCGCCTCGGCCCAGTCGGCGGCGGTCGTGCCCTTTGGGCCGCCGCGCGCCCCGAAGGCGACGGCCACCCGAAGCGCGAACGGCCAGCAGGTCACCTGCGCCTGGGACGCGCGCGCGTCGGAGAACGGCCGACCCATCACCGTGCAGGCCCGGTTCTTCGACGGCAACGGCTGGCAGAACGTCGCCAAGAGCGGATCGCGGGTCTGCGCCAACGGGTACAGCCAGTCGGGGCAGGTCGAGGTGAGGGTCACGGCGTCCGAGGGCGGCACGGCGAGCGCGCTGTCGCCCAAGGTCACGACGATCGATCGCCCGGCCACGGCGACGGCGTCGTACGTGCCCACGTCCGTGGCGAACCCGAACGGGGTCGTCGCCGGCTGCACCAACACCTGCCGGTACCTTCAGCTGAACTACCAGAACTTCCCGAGCGGCACCTACAGCGTGGCGTGCCAGGAGCGCGATCCCACATGGCACACGTTCTCGACGTGGAACGGCCGCCTCGGCGGCTCGGGAAGCGCGCGCCTGACGTGCGCGTACGGGTACGCCAATCAGGTGCGCCTCGTCGTGACCGGCAACGGCGTGAACATCGACGCATACATCGACTAGTCGCGGCCCCGCGGCGCGCAGCACTCACGAGAAGGACGAACGCATGACGATGACCCCCGAACAGGCGGCCTGGTTCCAAGGCACCTTCGGGCGCCTGGTCGACAACGTCGACAAGGCGCTCATGGGCAAGCGAGAGGTCGTGAGCCTCGTGCTGGCCGCGATGCTCGCCGAGGGCCACGTGCTGCTCGAGGATGCTCCGGGCACGGGCAAGACGAGCCTGGCGAAGGCGCTGGCCGCCACCGTGCAGGGCACGTCGAGCCGCATCCAGTTCACGCCCGATCTGCTTCCGAGCGACGTCACGGGCGTGACGATCTACGACCAGAAGAATCACTCGTTCGAGTTCCACCGCGGTCCGGTGTTCGCGTCGATCGTGCTGGCGGATGAGATCAACCGCGCCTCTCCCAAGACGCAGTCCGCGCTGCTCGAGGTCATGGAGGAGTCTCGCGTCACGGTCGACGGCACGCCGCACGAGGTGGGCCGCCCGTTCCTGGTGATCGCGACGCAGAACCCGATCGAGCAGGCGGGGACCTACAAGCTCCCCGAGGCGCAGCTCGACCGCTTCCTGGTGAAGACGTCGATCGGCTATCCGACCCTCGAGGTCACCGAGCGCATCCTGGCCGGGTCGGCGGAGCGCAACCCGTCGGCGCACCTGAGCGCGATCATCACGACCGCGGCGGTGTCGGACATGGCCGATCTGGCCGCGACCTCGCACGTCGAGCCGGCCGTGCTGCGCTACGCCGCCGAGCTGGCCGAGGCGACCCGCGGCGACCGCGACACGCGCCTCGGCGTGTCGGTGCGCGGCGCCATCGCGATGGTGCGGCTCGCCAAGGTGTGGGCCGCGGCCCAGGGCCGGCACTACGTGATCCCCGACGACATCAAGGCGCTCGCGCAGCCCGTGTGGGCGCACCGCCTGGTGATGGACCCGGAGGCCGAGTTCGTCGGCACGACGCCCGAGACGGTGATCGAGCGCGTGCTCGAGCAGGTGGCCGCGCCGCAGAGCCGCGCGGCCGTCTGACGACCCGAGCAGGATGATCCGGACCACGACGAGCTGACCCATGACGACCGCCCCCGATACCGAGGCCGCCCCGGCAGGCCCCGCCGACGCGCCCGCCGCGGTGCCCCTGCGCGTCGGAGACCCCGCATCCCCGGCGCCCGAGCAGGCGAGCTGGCGCGAGGTCGCGCTCTACGCGCTGGGCCGCGTGGGGGTCGCGCTGCGCCGGGCGGCGGGCATCGTGCGTCCGATCGGCTGGGTGCTCATCGGCATGGCGGCGCTGCTGTGGATCGTGGGCCCGTGGCTGGGATGGCGTGAGATCACGGTCGCGGCCGTGATCTCGACGACGGTGCTCGTGCTCTGCCTGCTGTTCCTGATCGGGCGCACGACGTACGACGTGCGCCTCGACCTCACGCGCACGCGCGTGGTCGTCGGGGAGCGCGCCGTGGGAGCCCTGACGCTCGCGAACTCGGGGCAGCGGGCCATCCTGCCGTCGCGCGTGGTGCTGCCCGTCGGGCCCGGTCGAGGGGTGTTCGGTGTGAAGCGCCTCGCGCCCGGCGAGGAGGCCGAGGAGCTCTTCGCGATTCCGACCACGCGCCGCGCCGTGCTGCCCGTGGGGCCGGTCAGCATCGTCCGCGGCGATCCGCTCGGACTCTTCGAGCGGGTCGACAGCCGCGACGAGCCGGTCGACCTGTATGTGCACCCGCGCACCGTCCGCTTCGACGGCCAGTCGCTCGGCTTCGTCCGTGACCTGGAGGGGATGACCTCGCGGGACCTGGCACGGGATGACATCGCGTTCCACGCCCTCTCGGAGTACCAGGCAGGCGACGACCTGC
This sequence comes from Microbacterium sp. NPDC096154, assembly GCF_040302945.1. Classification (NCBI taxonomy): domain Bacteria; kingdom Bacillati; phylum Actinomycetota; class Actinomycetes; order Micrococcales; family Microbacteriaceae; genus Microbacterium; species Microbacterium sp. NPDC096154. Next base: position 31,756 of record NZ_JBEOSM010000005.1, on the reverse strand, counting down.
GCCACGTGCACTGGCGGTCGACAGCGCGCACGGGCACGCTCATGATGCGCACGTACGAGCAGACGCGGCGGTCGCACTTCGTGATCGCGCTGTCGACCCTCCCGGGAGAGTACGCGGCGCCCGAGGAGTTCGAGCTCGCGATCTCGGCGGCCGGCTCGCTCGGCCTGCGGGCGCTGCGCGACTCGTATCGCGTGGACATCCGCACGCAGAGCGGCAAGCTGCGCAGCGAGACGCAGAAGCACCTGCTCGACGCGCTGGCGGGCGTGGGAGAGACCAGACCGCGCGACGGCGGCACCGCCGCTCTGGCGGGCACGATCGCGGCGACGGTGCCGGCGGCCAGCGTGGTCGTGATCGTCTGCGGCAGCCGTCTCGGCGCGGCGCAGCTGCAGGCGGCGATCGCACGGATCCCGGTCGGCTCGCGCGTGCTGGCGGTCGTCGCGGCGCTGGGCGAGGAGGCGGGGCGGCGACGGATCGGCGACGCCGACGTCGTGACGATCGGCGAGCTCGAGCATCTGCCCCCGTCGCTGCGGAGGGTTCTCGGATGACCGCCGCGACCATGCCGGAGACGGCGCCTGCAGAGGCGCGTGCCAAGACGCCCACGCGCCGCTCGGCCCGTGCGACCGGGGCGCCCGCACTCGAGCCCCGTCGCTGGGCGCTCGACCTGGGGGCCGTGGCGCTGCTGCTGCTCGTCGCGGTGATCGGCTTCTGGCCCACGTTCGACAGCCCGGTCGTGCTGCTGCCGGGCCTGGGCGGCCTGGCCCTCGGGCTCGGCATCGCGGCCCTGGGCGCACTGCGTCGTTGGAGCGTCCTGCTGCTGGCGGCGGCCGTCGTGGTGGCGTATTTCGTCTTCGGCGGGCTGTTCGCGCTGCCGCACACGGCCATCCTGGGCGTCATCCCGAGCCTGGAGACGGCGCAGAAGCTCGCGCTCGGCGTGGTGACGTCGTGGAAGTCGCTGCTGACGACCGTGACGCCTGTCGCTGCGGGAGACGGCCACCTGATCGTGCCGTTCCTGCTGCTGCTCGTGTTCGCGGTCGTGGCCGGGAGCCTCGCGCTGCGCGTCTCGCCTCCGGCGTGGGCGCTGCTGCCCGTCGCGGCGTGCGTCGCGCTGCAGATCGCCCTGGGCACGTCCGAGCCCGCCGCCCCGGTCGCCCAGGGCATCCTGCTCGCGGTGGGCGCCATCGTGTGGATCGCGCTGCGCGAGGCATGGGCGCCGACGCGCAGCGCCATCGCGGTGTCCTCGTCCGACGACGAGCCCACCGAGGACCGGGCGCACCTGGTCCGGCGCGTGGCGTCGGCCGGTGGCGTGCTCGCGATCGCGGCCGTCGTGGGCGGCGCCTCGACGCTGCTCGCGCCTCCCCACGAGGTGCGCTATGTCATCCGCGACGTGATCATCCCGCCCTTCGACATCCGGCAGTTCCCCAGCCCCCTGCAGGACTTCCGGATCTACGTGGACGAGTACGCCGAGAAGGAGCTCTTCACGGTGACCGGGCTGCCGGAGGGCGCGCGCGTGCGTCTCGGCACGATGGATGCGTACTCGGGTGTGGTCTACAACGTGTCGGACGCGTCGAGCGCCTTCACCCCGCTGCGGTCGAACATGGCCGTCGGCGTCGACGGCGAGCGCGCCGAGGTGCATGTCGAGATCGGCGAGTACGCGGACGTCTGGCTGCCGGATGCGGGAGACGTCGACTCGCTGGAGTTCGAGGGCCCCGGGGCGGAGGAGCTGCGGCGGGCGACGTACTACAACCCCGCGACCGGCACGGGCGTGGTCACCCGCGGGCTGAAGGAGGGCGACGCCTACACGTTCACGACCGTCGTGCCGCCCGAGCCGGGGGAGGCGGCGCTCGCGGAGGACCGCTTCGCCCGGGTCGAGATCCCGAAGCCGAACGCCGTGCCCGAGAAGCTGCGCGAGCTCGCCGCCGACGCGATCTCGGAGGCGAAGGCCTCGACCCCGTTCGAGAAGGTGCAGGCCCTCAGGACCTTCCTCGTGGAAGCCGGCTTCTTCAGCCATGGACTCGAGGAGGGCGAGTACTCGCCCTCGGGGCACGGCTCCGCGCGTCTGGCCGGGATGGCGGCCGCCGAGCAGATGGTGGGCGACGACGAGCAGTACGCGGCCCTGATGGCCCTCATGGCCAACGAGGTGGGCATCCCCGCGCGCGTCGTCATGGGCTTCCACGCGGAGGGCGATGCGGGCGGGACGTTCACGGCGACCGGCGACAACCTGCATGCCTGGGTGGAAGTGGCCTTCGAGAAGGCCGGATGGGTCGCCGTCGACCCGACGCCGGACGAGGACAAGGAGCCCAAGGACCAGACCACGAAGCCGAAGACCGACCCGCAGCCCATGCCGCTGCAGCCCCCGCCCCCGCCCAAGGAGGACGCGGACGAGCCGCCGCTCGTGCCCGACGACCGCGAGGCCGAGGACGAAGCGGAGCCGCTGCCGGGCTACCTGGCGCTGATCCTCGCGATCGGCGGCATCAGTCTCGGCACGATCGCGCTGATCCTGGCCCCGTTCGTGATCATCGGCGGGCTCAAGGCCGCGAAGCGGCGCAAGCGGCGCGAGGCCGCTGCCCCCGCCGACCGCATCAGCGGCGGCTGGGACGAGCTGATGGATCGGGCGGTCGACTTCGGCCGCGGTGTCCCCGTGGGCGGCACGCGGTACGAGCAGTCCGCGCAGCTGGTCGCTACCCTCGAGGAGCCGCGGGTCGCGAGCCTGGCGGTGCGCGCCGACGCCGACGTGTTCGGCCCGGGGGAGCCGACCGCGGAGGAGATCGAGGCCTTCTGGGCCGAGGTCGACGGAGTGGTCGGGGGCATGAGCAGCAGGGCGTCGCTGTGGCAGCGCCTGCGGGCGCGGCTGAACCTGCGCTCGCTGCTGCAGAGCGGCGGCCTCGCGAGCCGCATCCGCGCTCTGCGGGAGACGGTCACGGTCCAGCGGGCCGCGGCGGGCCGCGCGCTCGCCGGCGCGACGCCGCGGAAGAAGGGCTGAGGCACGCTCGTGGGGCTGTTCTCCCCGTTGCCGCCGCCTCTCGGCTGCCGCCACTCTTGGGAAGATACGTCTGGGGAAGATACGAGGGCGCGACGGTCACGCGCTCGCACCTCAGACGGCCGCGCGCACACGCTGGCTGGGAAGGACACGCCGACATGACGACGCCGAACCCGTACGGAGCTCCCGGGGCGCAGCCCGCTCCCGGTTCCTTCCCCGCACCCGCGCAGGGGCACGGCGGCGTGTCCGCCGGTCATCCGGCTGCGAGCGCACCGCAGGATGCCGCCTTCCCCGGGTGGCTCTCGTCGCAGCACACGCAGCAGCCCGTCCCGCAGCACGCGCCGGCGCCGGGCGCTGCCCAGCCGGCTTCGGGACCCCTGCCGGGAAGGCCGGCACGGCTCGGGCGGAGGGCGGCCGCCTATGCGATCGACATCGCCATCCCGGTGCTGGGCGTGGCCGTGCTGGTGCTGATCGGCGCGCTTCTCGTCGATGCGGTCGGGCCCGTCGTCGGGATCCTGTTCGCGCTGCTCGCGTGGGCGCTCGGCATCGGATGGTGGTTCGTGTGGACTGCGATGCAGGGCGGCCCCCATGGATCCATCGGCATGCGGCTCATGCAGCTGCGACTCGTGCGCCTGGAGACGGGGGCGCCTCTGGGCTTCGGCGGCGCGTTCATCCGCAACCTCATCTGGGGTCTGGCCGGCAGCATCATCGTGGGCTACTTCTCGGTGTTCTTCGACAAGTCGGGCCGCCGGCAGGGCTGGCACGACCTGGTGGCCCACGCGTTCATGACGGATGTCCGCGGTGAGGCGGGGGAGGGCGCATCCTCGTCCGTGCCCGCGGGAGGGCACGCTCCCGCGGCGCCGCCCGTGCCCGTGTCCCCGGTGAACCCGGCGTACGGTGCGGCGACGATCGCCGGCGCTCCTGGCCTCCCGGCGATGCCGCCGCGTCCGCCGCTGCCGCCGCAGCCCGCTGCCGGCGCCGTCACGCCGGCCACCGGGCCGTCGGATCCCGGCACGAACGCGACCGGTGTGCCCTCGTCTGTGCCGCCTGCATTCGTGCCGCCGGCTCCGCCGGTCGCCCCGGCGCCGCCCGCCGCTCCGTCGTTCGCCCAGCCCCCCGCGGCCGCCGGCGACGACGCGCTCATCGCCTTCGTGCCGGGGATCACGCAGGATCCGCCGTCCGGCCCCGTGGCGCCGCCCGCACCGCCCGCGACCTCCGACCTGGACGAGGACACCGTGCTCGTGCGCCCCGAGCCCGAGCCCGAGCCCGACATCGAGGACACGCGGATCGTCGCCCCGAAGCCCTCGGCCATGCTCGAGTGGGACGACGGCTCCCGGCACTCGGTTCTGCGTCGCACGCTCTTCGGGCGCAACCCCGCGGCGGAGGAGGGTGTCGACACGGTGGCGGTGCGCGACGAGACCCTGTCGCTGTCGAAGACGCACTTCGAGATCGACGTGACCGTCGAGGGGGCGTTCGTGACCGATCGGCACTCGACGAACGGCGTCACCGTGGTGCGCGCGGGGCAGCGGATCGAGGCGAAGCCGGGCGAGCGCATCCTGCTCGAGCAGGATGACGCGCTCGAGATCGGCGAGCGGATCGTCACGGTCAAGACCGCCGGCCGTCGCGGCGCATGACGGGTCCGATCGTCGCGCTGAGCGGCGCGGCCACCGACGCGGGACTGCGGCGGACCCTGAACGAGGACTCGTTCTTCTCGGTGTCGCCGCTGTTCCTGGTGGCCGACGGGATGGGCGGGCACGACCGCGGCGAGATCGCGTCAGCCGCCGCCATCGCGCAGTTCGCCCCGTACGCGGGTCGCGGCAGCCTGACGATCGAGGAGGTTCGCGAGGCGCTGGCACGGGCCCGCGAGAGCGTCGAGAACCTCTCGGCGGGGTCGGAGAGCGGGGCCGGGACGACGCTCACCGGCGTGGTGATCGCGGATGTCGCCGGCGAGGGCTACTGGCTGGCCGTGAACCTCGGCGACTCGCGCACCTACCGGTTCGCCGGCGGACGACTGGAGCAGATCAGCGTGGATCACTCGGTGGTGCAGGAGCTGCTCGACCGGGGAGAGCTCACGCCGGAGGAGGCGGCGCACGACAGGCGTCGCAACGTCATCACGCGTGCGCTCGGCGCCGGCAGCGTGGGCGAGGCGGACTACTGGATGCTTCCGGCCGCCGAAGGGGATCGCATCCTGGTGTGCTCGGACGGGCTGAGCGGCGAGCTGTCCGCGGAGCGCATCCGCACGATCCTCAGTGTCGAGGCGCATCCGCAGGCCGCCGCGAGCCGCCTCGTGCACGAGGCCGTGCTGCACGGCGGGCGTGACAACGTCACCGCGGTGGTGGTCGACGCCGTCTCGGTCGCGCGCCGCGGTGCGAGCGTCGACACCGACGAGGACGACATCGACGCGGACACGCTGCCGCGTGAGCCGGTGGGAGGGGTGCGCTGATGCGCGTGACATACGAGCCCGGAGGCATGCTCGCGATCGTCGCCGACGACGGGGTCGCGGTGCTTCCCGCCGGACTGCCCCAGGAGCGGATCGACGACGTGTGGGAGGGGCTCGACTCGGGTGACGGGGTCGAGGCCGTGCTGCAGGCGCTGTCGCAGGCGTCCGGCCCGGCCGCCTCGGCGATGCCGCCCTTCGCGATCGCGCTGCTGCAGGGAGAGGCCGTGCGCACGGCGGTGCGCGGCGATCTGCAGGTGACGATCGAGACGCTCGCCGGCGAGGAGACACTCATCGACGACGGCACGAGCGGGGCCTGGACCATGCGGCTCGTGGACGACGCGCTGGCGGTGCGCGTGCGGCCCGGCACGAGCCGTCCGGCGGCGGCGTCCGAGCTGCCCATCGCCTCGGGTGCCGTGCTCGCGGCCGGCGTCTACGCGGTGTTCTTCGAGCCCGAGTTGGTCGACCCCGAGTTCTTCGCGCCCGAGTTGTTCGAGCCCGAGCCGGACACGGACGCGATGGGCCCGGTAGGGGCATCGCGGTCCGGGGGAGACGACGCGCCGGACGCGCCCGTGCCCGACGACGTCGTGCGTGCAGCGCCCGAGGAGACGCTGATGCCGCCGGCGGGCGACGAGCAAGACGCCCTGGCGCCGCGGGAGACGCCCGTGTCCCCGGAGACGCCCGTGACGCAGGAGACGCCTGTGTCGGAGGAGACGCCTGTGCCACAGGAGACGCTCGACCCGCCGTCGGTGTCGGGTCCCCTCGCACCGCTTCTCCTCGAGCCCCTCACCGACGGCCGAGACGCGCCGCCGCTGGGCGATCACGACGGCGAGACCATCACGGCCGAGCAGTTCGCGCTCCTGCGCGCACAGGTCGCCGAGACACAGGCCGCCGAAGCGCAGGCCGCCGAGGCGCGGGCCGCGGGGCCTGCCGCGGAGGGAGACCACGACGGCGCCACGATCACCTTCGCCGAGGCGCAGCGCCTGAGGTCGGAGTCCCAGGCGGGGCCTCGGCGCACGAGCGGCGAGACCGCGGAAGTGCCCCTCGACGAGGTGCCGTTCCCGGTCGAGGAGGGGATGTCGGCGACCGCCGCGCCCGTCGGGGCGCCGCCGGTCGCGCGCCTGGACCCGCCCGTGCCTCCGCCTCCGCCCCCGGCGCCGCCGTCGTCGCCGTTCGCGCCCGGTGCGACGTCGACGCGCTCGCGCGGGCGCATCCGGCTGTCCACGGGCGAGAGCGTCGAGCTGGATCGCCCGGTGATCGTCGGTCGTCGACCGCGCTCCTCCCGCACCACGGGTGCCGACATGCCGCGCCTGGTCGCGGTCGAGAGTCCGCAGAACGACATCTCACGCAACCACGTCGAGATCGCCTCCGACGGCGAGACCGTCGTGGTGACCGACCTGCACACGACCAACGGCACGGTGCTGCGCCGCGCGGGCCGGGCGGGCGCGTCCGCGGAGCCGGTGCGTCTGCACCCGGGAGAGCAGACCGTCGTGGTCTCCGGAGACATCGTCGACATCGGCGACGGCGTGACCATCGCGTTCGAGGAGCTGCCGTGAACCAGCGTCGCCCACCCGCACCGCCACCGCAGCTGCCGGGCTTCACCCACCTGGAGCTGCTCGGCTCGGGCGGCTTCGCCGACGTGTTCCTCTACGAGCAGGAGCTGCCGCGACGCCGGGTCGCGGTGAAGGTGCTGCTGCCGGAGCGGATCTCGACGTCGGCCGCGCAGTTCACGGCCGAGGCGAACGTGATGGCGATGCTCTCGACGCATCCCGCCATCGTCACGATCTACCAGGCCGGCATGTCCTCCGATGGCCGTCCGTACCTCGTGATGGAGTACTGCCCGCGCCCGAACCTGCAGGCGCGCTATCGGCGCGAGCCGTTCTCGGTGGCCGAGGCGCTGCGTGTGGGCATCCAGGTGGCGGCGGCCGTCGAGACGGCGCATCGCGCGGGCGTCCTGCATCGCGACATCAAGCCCGCCAACATCCTGGTCACCGAGTACAACCGCCCCGCGCTCACCGACTTCGGCATCGCATCGACGTCGCAGAGCGGCACCGAGAGCACGGGCATGTCGATCCCGTGGTCGCCGCCCGAGGCGTTCGCCGCCGGATCGTCGGGCGCCGGCGGCCCCCGTATCGACGTGTATCAGCTCGGGGCGACGATCTACACGCTGCTGGCGGGCCGGTCGCCGTTCGAGGTGCCGGGGCAGCGCAACGGCAGCGCGGAGCTGATCGAGCGCATCGAGCGGATGCCGCTGCCGCGCATCGACCGTCCCGACATGCCGCCGTCGCTGTACGCGGTGCTGGCGCGCGCCATGGCGAAGGACCCGGCTGATCGGCACCCCAGCGCGGTGGCGTTCGCGCGAGCGCTGCAGAAGGTGCAGATCGAGCTCGCGCACTCGGTGACGCCGATCGACATCCTCGACGAGAACCCGCTGGATGCCGCACCCGAGGACGACGACGGCGGTCTCACGCGCGTGCGCGGGATCATGAACATCGCGCCCGTCGAGACGGCCACGCGTCCCTCCGCGACGACCGCTCGCGTCGCGCCCCCGTACGTGCCGGCACCGGACGTCGCGCCCGATGACGACGCGACGGTACTGCGCGGACCGCGGGTGGTGGAGCCGGTCGACGATGCCACCGTGCTGCGCGCTCCGGTGGCATCCGGTGCTCCGACGCAAGGGACGACGCAAGGGCCGGCGCAGGGGTCGGGGCAGGACGCAGCCACGACGGCCGGGGCGTCGCCCGAGCGGGGGCGTCGTTGGCCGGCGATCGTCGCCGCCTCCGTGGTGGGAGTGGCCCTGGTGGGCATCGCGGCCGCGAGCCTGTCGGGGCTGATCTCGCCGGAGCCCGAGCCCACCGAGACCGCGCCCGTGGTGGCGCCTCAGGACCCGCTGAGCGACCCCGTGCCCATGGTCACCGACGGGCGCGGCGTCATCCAGGGCGACTCGGCGGTCTTCACGTGGAGCAATCCCGATCCCGAGGACGGCGATCGCTACCAGTGGCACCGCAACGCGCTCTCGGGCCCCGGCCCCGTGCAGTCGACGCAGGAGCCCACCGTGACGGTGCCGGTCGACGGCGCCGAGCAGGTGTGCATCGACGTGACGCTCGTGCGTGGCGACGGCCGCTTCACCGACGAGGCTGTCACCATCTGCGCGCCGGAGTGATCCCCGCCGGCGGCGGCGAGATCCAGTCGGGGCGAGCCCCAGACGGCGGTTCGATCAGGCCGCAGGGGCGGCATCGAGGTGCCGCGCTCCATGCGACAGCACCTTCACGACCACGCCGCGGCGGGTCAGCGCCGTGACGGCGCGGGCACCCTCGTCGGCGTTGCGACCGAGGGCCTGCACGTTCGTGACGACCAGCACATCGCCCGGCTTGAACGTGTCGAAGAGGCGCGTGAGACGCTGCTCCCAGGTCTCGAGGATCTCGGGAGCCGGATGACGGAAGCCCTCGATCGGCACGCCGAAGCGCGTGAGATCCTCGCGCTGCTGCACGATCGACGGCATGTCGTCGCGCGAGACCACGAGGCCCACGAGGCGCGATCCGGCCGGGCGCGCGAGCCACCAGTCGCGGTCACGCTGCAGCTCGGTGAAGCACTGCGGGCACTCGACGGCCGCGTGCGGCAGGTGCAGCGGTGCGGTGTCGGCCCTCGTCGTCTCCGGCTCCTGCACGATCTCCCCCACGGCGGCCCCCTTTCGTCCCGTCCTATTCTGCCGCGCGATCTCACGCGTCAGCTACACGCGAGCTACACCAGCGCATACGTCCGTGCCTAGCCCCGCTTCGATCTGCGCACCGCCGCGTTAGCGTGTCGACATGACATTCAATGAGAACGCGAATGTCGGGAACAGCGGTGCCCGACGACGTGGTCGGACGGCCGCCATCGCCGGTGGCGGCGGCGTCGGCGTCCTGGGCATCGCGGTGCTGCTGATCAGCGCGTTCACCGGTCAGGATCTCAGCGGGCTGCTCGGAATCACGGGCGGCGGCGGACAGCAGATCGGCTCGGGCGAGTCGACGCTCATCGAGGGGTGCGAAACCGGCCGCGACGCAAACGAGAAGGACGACTGCCGCCTGGTGTTCGGCGCGGAGGCGATCGACCAGTTCTGGGGCGAGACGCTGCAGGGCTACCGCGAGCCGCAGCTGATCATCGTCGACGGCGCGACGTCGTCGCAGTGCGGCACGGCCTCGAACGCGACGGGGCCGTTCTACTGCCCGCCCGAGGAGACGGTGTACGTCGATCCGACGTTCTTCGGGCTGCTGCGGTCGCAGTACGACGCGACGGCCGGATCGCTCGCGCAACTGTACGTGCTGGCGCACGAGTACGGGCACCATGTGCAGAACCTGACGGGCGTGTTCCAGGACCATCCGAACAACGGCACCGGACCCGACAGCAACGGCGTGCGCACCGAGCTGCAGGCCGACTGCTACGCGGGCGCCTGGGTCGCGGCCATGACGCAGCAGGAGGACGCCGACGGCGACCCCTACCTGCAGCCGCCCACGCCGCAGCAGATCGCCGACGCGCTCAACGCCGCAGCGGCCGTGGGCGACGACCACATCCAGGAGCAGGCGACCGGCACGGTCAACCCCGAGAGCTGGACGCACGGGTCCAGCGAACAGCGTCAGCGCTGGTTCGACACGGGGCGCGAGGGCGGCGTGAACGCGTGCGACACGTTCTCGGTGCCGGGAAGCGCGCTCTGACATGCGCGGCCGGGCCGGTGCACCGTGAGCGGCGAGCTCGACGGCATCCTGTATCCCGACATCGAGCCCCACGCCACCGGGATGCTCGACGTGGGCGACGGCCACCGCATCTACTGGGAGTGCAGCGGCGACCCTGACGGCAAGCCGGTCGTGTTCCTGCACGGCGGTCCGGGCGGCGGCACGTCGTCCTGGCAGAGGCGCTTCTTCGATCCGACGCGGTACCGGATCATCCTGCTCGACCAGCGCGGATGCGGCCGCAGCGAGCCGCACGCGAGCGATCCGGATGCCGACCTGTCGTGCGTGACGACCTGGCACCTCGTGGGGGACCTGGAGACGCTGCGCGAGCACCTCGGCGTGGAGCGGTGGCAGGTCTTCGGCGGGTCGTGGGGCAGCGCGCTCGCCCTCGCCTACGCGCAGAGGCACCCCGACCGCGTGACCGAGCTCGTGCTGCGCGGCATCTTCACCCTGCGACGGGACGAGCTCTGCTGGTTCTACGAGGGTGGAGCCCAGGCGCTGTTCCCCGACCTGTGGGAGGCGTACGTGGCACCCATCCCGACCGGCGAGCGGTCGGCGATGATCGAGGCATACCATCGGCGGCTGACGCATCCGGATCCGGACGTGCACGTGCCCGCCGCGGTCGCGTGGACCGTGTGGGAGGCCTCGACCCTGACGCTGCGCCCCGACCCCGACGCCATCGAGAAGGCCGCCGAACCGCGCTCCGCGGTGGCGTTCGCGCGCATCGAGAACCACTTCTTCCGCCACGGCGGGTGGTTCCGCGAGGGGCAGCTCATCGAAGACGCGCCGCTGCTGAAGCACATCCCCGCGGTCATCGTGCAGGGCCGCTACGACGTGTGCACGCCCATGATGACCGCGTGGGATCTGCACCGGGCGTGGCCGGAGGCCGAGCTGATCGTCGTGGACGACGCCGGCCACGCCGCCATCGAGCCCGGCATCGCGGCCGCCCTGCGGTCCGCGACCGACCGCTTCGCCTCGTCCGTGCGCTGAGCGCGCGAGGCGAATGCGGCGGCGGCCGTCAGATGAGGTTGAGCTCGCGCAGCTTGGCCTCGACGTCGGCGTTGCTCGGCTCGACGTGGTGCGAGGCATCGGGGTAGACCACGACGGGGATGTTGGTGCGACCCGAGATGTCCTTGGCCACCTGAGCGGCGTCGGGCTCGGCCTCGAGGTCGACGTAGCTGTACGCGACGCCGAGCTCGTCGAGCTGCGCCTTGGTGCGGCGGCAGTCGCGGCACCACTCGGCGCCGAACATCGTGATCTGGTTGCTGTCGAGAGCGGTCATGCACCCAGATTACGCGGGCCTCGAGAGCCCGGATCCGTGCCCGGGCACTCGTCGCGGCATGACACGATAAGGAAGTCCCGCGCCGGGCGGGGTCGGATCAGCGAGAGGGTCGGCGTGCACGTCACCGTCATCGTTCCCACGCGCAACGAGCGGGCGAACGTCGCCGAGATGGTGCGTCAGCTGGGCCTAGCGCTCGCCGGTCGCCGTGCGGAGATCCTGTTCGTCGACGACAGCGAAGACGACACGGTTGCCGAGATCGAGCGCGTCGCGCAGGACGCGCCGCTGCCCGTGCGGGTGATCCATCGCTCGGCGGGGCAGCGCACGGGGGGCCTGGGCGGGGCCGTGGTCGCGGGGCTGAAGGCCGCGGCAGCCGACGTGTGCGTGGTCATGGACGGCGACCTGCAGCATCCGCCCGCGCTCGTGCCCGCGCTGGTCGACCGGCACGCGCGCGGCGACGCCGACGTGGTCGTGGCATCGCGCTACATCGGCGGGGGCGACTCGACGGGCCTGGGCACCACGCTGCGCTTCGGCGTCTCGCGCGCTGCGACGCTGGTGACGAAGGCGATGTTCCCCGTGCGACTGCACGGCACGAGCGACCCCATGACGGGGTTCTTCCTGGTCGACCGTCGCCGCGTCGACGTCGACGCGCTGCGCCCCAGCGGGTTCAAGATCCTGCTCGAGCTGCTGGTGCGCAGCGACCTGCGCGCCGCCGAGGTTCCCATGCGCTTCCACGCGCGCGCCGAGGGCGAGTCGAAGGCGACACTGCGGCAGGGGATGACGTTCCTCGTGCATCTGGCCCGGCTGCGCTTCGGCAAGATGTCGCTCTTCGCGCTGATCGGGGCGACCGGCGCGGTCGCCAACATCGCGATCGTGTGGCTGCTGACCGCGCTGGGTATGGGGTACATCTGGGCTGCGATCCTCGCGGCCGAGGTCACGATCGTGGCCAACTTCCTGCTCGCCGAGCGCTTCGTGTTCGCCGACATGCGAGGGCGTGCCTCGGGCTTCCGACGTCGCTTCGTGACGTCGTTCGCGTTCAACAACGCCGAGGCGGCCATCCGCATCCCCGTGCTGGCCTTCCTGGTCGAGACGTGGCACATCTCGAGCGTGCTCGCGACCGCGATCACCCTCGCCGCGGCGTTCGTCGGGCGGTTCGTGTTCCACTCGCTGGTGGTCTACGCGCCGCGTCGCCCGCGCGAGCCGGGCACCGAGACCGCCGGCCAGAAGATCATCCGCATCCTCGACGAGGAGGCCATGCGGCCCGGCGAGCTGTAACGGCGGTCGGTTGCGGCCGACGCCCTGAGACGACGAAACCCCCGCCGGGGCGGGGGTTTCAGGTGGTGGCTCCGACGGGCGTCGATCCCGTGACCTCACGATTTTCAGACTGATTCCCACTGCCGCGCGACCGCGCTATGTGGTCGACGTCGGACGAGTTCGATCCCCAGCGGGCGGAGGTTATGGCGCGCGGCTGCGCGCGCCCGATCAAGACCGCCTCGGGCGTCTGGGTGCGCTGCGGCTCGCGGATCAAATCGCGCTGCGAGTCGTGCGCCGAACTGTATCGAGGTGATTGGGCGGCAATCGCGCGCTCTGGCATTTTCGACGGGCCGGTGGAGTCGCATCGGTTCTACCTGCTGACCCTCACCGCGCCTTCGTTCGGGCGCGTGCATCGTGTTCCGCGCGATGAGGGAGCGAAAGCGTCGCGATGCGGCTGCGGCGTCGTCCACCGGGCGAAGGATGGCGGGCTGCGCGGCGTGCCTCTCGACGGAGCGACGTATGACTACGCGGGGCAAGTCGCGTGGAACCGTGATGCAGGAGTGCTCTGGGACCGGACGCGGCGAAGGCTGCGGGATCGGTGGGAGTCGGTCGAGTTCTTCATCGTGCGGGAATGGCAGGAACGCGGCGTACTGCACATGCATGTGCTGCTTCGGCTCGAGCGGGCGGGCGCTCCGGACGCTGACACGATCCGGGATGGGGCACGGTCGGCGGTCGCCTTCTCGAAGATCGACGGCGCGGTCGTTGAGTGGGGAGAACAAGCCGATTGCCAAGCGTTCACGGCGGACGGCAACGGGGCCAAGACGATCTGGTACCTGTCTAAGGCGCTGAACTACGTGCTGAAAGATGTGGTGCCTGACGGGGAACGTGCGCACCCGATGGTGTGGGCGCACCAAGCCGCACTCGCTCGAGCTGCGCGCGCCATGCGATGTTCGCGCGAGTGCGTGCCGGGCGACTGCCGGAAAGCGATTCACGCCCGCTTCGGATCACGGTCGCACGTCGTCAGCGCCTCGCGACGCACGCCGCATCGCCCGGGCTGGTCGTTCACGGGTCTGACGCGCTCGGTTCAGCGCCGGCTACGGGCCGAGTGGGTCGCCAGGCAGTCGGAAGCGTCCGCGCCGGCGAGCTCCGCGGTGGCGTCGCCCGCGTTGGTTGCCCCGGTGCTCGAGCGGTTAGCCGACCGGACGCGCCGTGAGAGCCGCTTGAACGCGGCGGCTGCGCCATGACGAAAGAGGAGGGAGGTGAACTGAATGGCTGCAAGTGAGTGCGACTGCTGCACGACTTTGGGCTATCGGCTCTGCGACGAGTGCGAGGAGACCGTCTTCGACGGTCGGCGCGACTCGTTCGGCCGCGACCTGTGCTTCTGGTGCGCCAGCGGTTCGGCCTCGGTGCTGTGACGGGATCGCGAAGCTGCGAGCCAGGATGCTGAGCCGGGCGGATGCTCGGGCGCGCGCATGCGCCGCCAGCGGCGGCGCGAGCACGCACGAGTGCCGCTCAGTTCGGCGCCTCACCCGGAGGCCGGTATCCGACAAACGCCACGACTGATGGGTGGCAACTGCCGCGCTTGCGTGGCAGGCGGCAGAGGCGCCTTACACCGATAGTGTTCGGACATGTCCAGCTTCACTGCACGACTTGGTCAACTCCGGAACCTCCTTGGTGACGGTGTCGACGACCTTGAGGTGCTCGATGTCGTCGGCACAGCGTTGGGCCGGATCGATAGCACCGTCGGACTTGCCGAGGACGGCAACTTGGACGACGAGCACACGGAGGCGCTCCGTCGAGCTGTTGACGCGGAACTGGAACGCGCGCGCGGTCTAAGCGGTGAGCCGACGCCGACTCAGGTGCTTGAGTGGGTACGAGGCGCCTTGACAGCGGTTGACGTCGTGCTTGTCGACGTACTCAACTACCCGGACGCTCCTATGTACGTGAGAGATTACCGAGCGCAGCTGCGGGAGTCGCTGCAGGATGTGACTGCACGCCTTGACCGGGAAGCGTTTCTATCACGCGCGGAGATGGCCGTTGCCGAGGCTGAAGGAGCAGCCACGAAGGCACGGGACGCCGCAGGGTTGTCAGGCGGTGCCAGCCTCGCGGAGTTCTTCGCCGAGTATGCAGGAGAGGAACTGAAGGCGGCACTTCGCTTTCGGTGGCTAACCATTGGCAGCATCGCGCTCGCGAGCCTTCTTGCCGTCTCGCTTCCGCGACCTGGAGTAGATGACTGGGCTGGTCTCGTTTATCGACTTGCTTTCCTCGCGGGGGTGGGCGCTCTTGCTGCGTACTTCGCTCGCCAGGCGGGACAGCATCGTCGGGTCTACAACTGGGCGAAGGGCCTTGAGGTGCAGCTGAAATCCTTTCCCGCGTTCATCGAGTCGGTCGAAGAGGGCACGCGCGCGGAGATCTACCGGTTGTTTGCCTCGCGGCTTCTCGGAGCGATGCCAGAGCGGGGAAGCGGAAGTGCCGACGATGGTCTATCAGCCGGACAGGCAGTCGAGTTGCTTACGGCGCTCGCGCGCAGGGGAGCGCCGCAGGCGCCTTGATCATGTAGAGAAACTTTCGGGACGTGTCCGCGCTGGGGCGTAGCCTGTAGTTGCAGATATCGGAACTAGGACTGGATCTCATGGCTGACTTCCGCGCAGAGCGCATGCCCTCGCCTGAGGGCGAGGGGCGTGCGAAGGCTGCGCTGGAGGGTGCCTGGGACAAGTACTACGGCGCGAACAAAGCGGTCAACGACCAGCTTTACGCAGCGCTGCCGTTCCTCAAGTCGATGATGCGCGGCTACACGACGTCGAACGTCTTCGACCTGTTCGGTTTCTGGGTGTGCTGGCGCCTCGTGGGTGGGTTCGACGGGATGCAGCAGCAGTTCGGCATGAGCCGGTCGTCCCTCTATCGTCGGATCGCCTTGTTTCGGCGCGTCTTCGGCGAGCATCCGGACGTGTACGACTTCCCGGGCATCTCGGTCGACCCGGCGCTGTTCGCAATGGGTATGGCGGCGCCTAAGCCGCCGACCGAAGAAGGCTAGTCCCGAAATCTTGCACTAACGACTGGGGTAGCTCTAGTCTCTGAATGTGGGACTAGTCACCGTGGGCGCGCTGTGGGCGAAGTATCGCCCACTGATCGTGTCGCGCATCGCTGAGGGCACGGCGCGCGCGTATGACGTCGCCTGGCGCACACGCGTGCGTCCTCGGTTCGGCGATGTTCCGGTGAGTGCAATCACTGCGCTTGATGTTGAGCTGGCGTTCGCTGAGTGGCCGGGCAAGCCTTCCACGAAGGTCGACGCCCTCGCGATGCTCTCCGCGGTCTGCCGTGTGGCCGTGAAGGGAGGGCTGATCGCTTCGAACCCGTGCCAGGGCATCGAGCGTCCTCGAGGTGTCGCGTACGAGCCTGCTTCGCGCGCTCTGACGGTCGATGAGGTGCCGCGTCTGCTGGCGGTGCTGCCTGAGTCCGGGCCGTATCGCCGCTTCGTGCTCGCCATGCTCTACACGGGGTGTCGACTCGGCGAGGTTGCGGCTCTGTCCTCGGCTGATGTTGACCTTGAGCGTCGCGTCGTCGTGGTGCAGCGCACGGCCTCGCCGGGCGTGACCGGCGCACGCGTCATCGGGCCGACGAAAGGGCGGCGCACGCGTGCGGTTCCGATCCTCGACGGCTTCAGGCCGATCCTCGAGGAGGCGATGGCGGGCAAAGGGGCGCATGAGCCGATCTTCACCGGGCCTAACGGCGGCTACATCACCTCGAAGAACCTGAGCCGTGCGCTCAGCTGGCACGCGGTTCGCGATCAGGTCAAGACGTTCCCGCCGGGTGAACCGGCACTGCACTGGCACGACCTGCGCCACTCGTTCGCGGTGATGGCCTTCCGTGCTGGCGTACCGGCTCCGGATGTACAGGCCCTCCTGGGCCACGCGACTTTGGCGGTCACACAGCTCTACGCGGACACGCGGAACGAAGCCGCGCGGCGGGCGATTGAACCGCTCTCCGCGCTGTTCGCCTCCCTCCCGATGAGGTCAACGAGAGGGGGTGAGAACGTCGCGTAAAAGTGCGGTACATCAGGCTATTTATGTGGTGGCTCCGACGGGCGTCGATCCCGTGACCTCACGATTTTCAGTCGTGCGCTCTACCAACTGAGCTACAGAGCCGAACGGCTTGCTTGCCGCTTCCTATGCGAAAGGCCCTCTCGAAAGAGGGCCCGTCGCCCGGAGCGACCCTGACGGGACTTGAACCCGCGACCTCCGCCGTGACAGGGCGGCACGCTAACCAACTGCGCTACAGGGCCAAACTATGGAATTGTATCAGCTCGTGTGACCCCAACGGGATTCGAACCCGTGCTACCGCCGTGAAAGGGCGGCGTCCTAGGCCGCTAAACGATGGGGCCGGGGTGAACCTCGGGGCTCACGTGCCGACGCTCAAGCATAAGCGGACGGCTTCCGATTTTCCAATTCGGGGCGCGTCCTCCCGCATCCCGGGCGTTTCGCGGCGCAGGATGAGCGTGGTTCGGACGACCGCAGCACGCGCGCAGAGCGCCGCTGAGTGCGTCTCTCTTGTTGCCGATGCGGCGGATGTTGTTAGTGTGACCAATGTGAAACAGGCGGTGACCAGCCCGATGGACGCGCCGGAGGCCACGGGCGAGGCGTGCGACTGCGCGCCCACGATGGCTGAGCGGCGCCGTCTGTGGACCCCGATCACCCGCCGCAGCGCGCTCGCGCTCGCCGGCGTGGGTGCCGTCACCGTGGGCATCGGCCTCTCGGGCGCGGGCAGCGCCTTCGCTGTGACCTACAACCCGGATGACTATCCCTCGTGGGATGACGTCGAGCGCGCCAAGCGCAATCAGTCCGACAAGGAAGGCGAGATCCGCCGCCTCGAGGACATGATCGCGCAGCTGACGCGGCGCGTGGAGGAGACGCGGGCTGCGGCGCAGAAGGCGGCCGACGAGTACTACGCGGCGCAGCAGGCCTTCTACGAGTCGGCGTACCGCGCCGATGAGCTGCAGAAGCAGGCCGACGAGCAGGCGGCTCTCGCCGAGACGGCGGCGACCAACGCGGCACGCGTGGCGTCGCAGCTGTCGCGCACGGGCGGCGACAGCACGTCGCTCGAGGTGCTGTTCGCGGGCTCCGCCGCCAGCGCCGACGAGCTGCTGACCAAGCTCGGCCAGATGGACAAGCTGATCGCCGGCAGCGAGACGATCTATGCAGAGGCCGTCACGGCCCGCGACTCGGCGCAGAAGCTGTCGGATCAGGCCGCCGTCGCCCGTGAGGAGCGCGACCGCCTGCAGAAGATCGCCGAGGAGAAGATGGTCGCGGCGCAGAACGCGCAGATCGCGGCCGAGCAGGCCCTCGCCGACCAGCAGGAGCACATGGTCACCCTGGAGGCCCAGCTTGCGGCGCTCAAGGACGACACCAAGAAGACGGTCTCCGACTACCAGAAGGGCGTCGAGGCCAAGAAGGCGTATGAGGCCGAGCAGCGCCGCCTCGCGGAGGAGCGTCGCCGCAAGGCCGCCGAGGAAGCCGCGCGCCGGGCCCGGGAGGCGGCCGCCGCGGCACCGAAGCCCGCGCAGCCCGCCGGTGGCGGCGGTGGCGGTGGCGGCGGCACGACCACCGGCGGTCAGGCTCAGGGCAGCGGCTGGGCTCGCCCCAGCGACGGCTGGCGCACATCCGGCTATGGGCCCCGTCCCCAGATGTGCGGCCCGAGCTACTGCGGCTCCTCCTTCCACGCCGGCATCGATCTCGCCGCCGGCTGCGGGGCGCCGATCTACGCCGCGGCGAACGGCACGGTGGTCTACGCCGGCTACAACGGCGGCTACGGCAACTACATCCGGCTCGACCACGGCAACGGCGTGGGCACGGGCTACGGCCACATCGTCAACGGCGGCATCATCGTCGGCTACGGGCAGCGCGTGCGCGCGGGCCAGGTCATCGCCTACGAGGGCAACACCGGCAACTCGTTCGGCTGCCACGTGCACTTCGAGGTCTATCTGGGCGGCGCGACGACCGACCCGGGGCCCTGGATGTCCGCTCGCGGCATCAACACCTACTGATCGCCCACCCATCCGCTCGGGCACCCTTCGGGCGCCGCTCGCGCCCACGCATCCGCTCGGGCACCCTTCGGGCGCCGCTCGCGGCTGCGCACGCTGTCCCCGCAATCCGGCTGATCGGCCACGCACGGCACGCGGCCCACGCGCATCAGCGCGGGCGCCCGTGGGGGCGTCGCACGAAAAGGGGCCCATCCCGCAGGATGAGCCCCTTGACGCGGTCGCGTCTCAGTCGCGGGTGTTGGGCGCCTCGCCCTCACCCTGCGTGCGCGTCTGGCCCTCGTGCTCCTCGAAGCGCTGGTAGGCCTCGGTCACCAGGCGCTCGGCCTCGGCGGCGTCGCCCCACTGGTCGACCTTGACCCACTTGTTCGGCTCGAGGTCCTTGTAGTGCTCGAAGAAGTGCTCGATCTCCTTCTTCGTGTACTCGGCGAGGTCGCCGATGTCCTGGATGTGGTCCCAGCGCGGGTCCTTGGCGAGCACCGCGATGACCTTGTCGTCGCCGCCGGCCTCGTCCTTCATCTTCAGCACGGCCACGGGGCGCACCTTCACCCCGACGCCCGGGTACACGGCGTGGTCCATGACGACCAGGACGTCCAGCGGGTCGCCGTCCTCGCCCAGCGTGTTCTCGAAGAACCCGTAGTCGGTGGGATAGCCGAAGGTCGTGTACAGCACGCGGTCGAGGAACACGCGGCCGGTGCCGTGGTCCACCTCGTACTTGACGCGGCTGCCGCGCGGGATCTCGATGACTGCGTCGTAGGCGCCCATGCCAGTGCTCCTTGGAAAGTAGGCGGGAAATACCGGGTAAAGCCTAGTCGGGAGGCCGGGGGACATCCCGCCGCGGCCGCGCCGATACCGTGGAGGCGTGCTCGATCCCGCCGTGGCCGCCGTCCGTCTCGCCGTGCGCTCCGCCCTGGCCCCGCTGCCCGATGGGGCGACGGTGCTCGTCGCCCTGTCGGGCGGCGCCGACTCGCTCGCGCTCGCGGCGGCGACGGCGCACGAGGCGCGCGCGCGGGGCATCCGGGTGGGCAGCGTGACGGTGGACCACGGGCTGCAGGACGGCTCGCACGAGATCGCACTGCGCGCGGCGCGGCAGGCGGCGGGCCTGGGCATCGACCCGATCGTCGTGCGCGTCGAGGTCGGCGCGGACGGGGGCCCCGAGGCGGCCGCGCGGGCGGCGCGCTACGCGGCGCTCCGCGATGCGGCGGCGGACGCCGGCGCCGAGGCGGTTCTGCTGGGCCACACGCTCGACGACCAGGCCGAGACGGTGCTGCTGGGGCTCGCGCGCGGCGCGGGCAGCGGCAGCCTCGCGGGCATGTCGCCGGCGCGACAGGATGATCGCGGCGTGCGCTGGCTGCGTCCGCTGCTGGGGCTGCGGCGCCCGGTCACGCGGGACGCGTGCGCCGCCGCGGGCCTCGATCCCTGGGACGACCCGCACAACTCCGAGCCGCGCTTCTCGCGCGTACGGGTGCGCGAGCGCGTCCTTCCCCTGCTCGAGGCGGAGCTGGGCCCGGGCATCGCGGAGGCGCTCGCCCGCACGGCCGAGCAGCTGCGCGAGGACGCCGAGGCGTTCGCCGAGATGATCGAGGAGACGATCGAGGACATCGTCGAACCCGCCGAGGCCGGCATCGCGGTGTCGGTCGCGGCGCTCGCCGCGAACCCGGCGGCGCTGCGGAACCGGATCATCCGGCACGTCGTGCAGAGCGAGTTCGGCGTCGCGCTCACCCGCACGCAGACCCTGGAGGTCGCGCGCCTCGTGACAGATTGGCGCGGGCAGGGGCCGATCGACCTCCCGGCGTGCACGGCCGCCCGGCGCGGCGCGCTCGTCGTGTTCGCCGCCCGCGACGGAGTCGGCGGATGACCCAGGACGTGCGCCGCGGGCACAGGGCCGAGCCGCTCCCCGTCGAACCGCTTCCGGTCGGGCCCTTGCAGGCGGTCGTGTCGGGGTTCGCCACCGTGACGGTCGGGGCGTTCGTCGCGGCGGGCATCGTGTTCGGCGTCGTGCTGATCGGCGGCATCCTGAGCGAGGAGGTGCTGCGCCTGCCGTCCGTGTACGACGTGGCGTTCCGGGCGTCGCTCGCGATGGTGCTGCTCTGGGTGGCGCTGATGATCCCGGCCGAGATGGTGCGGAACGTCGTGGACAAGTGGATGCGCCTGCGGGCGGCGGAGGCGCGCTTCGCGGCGCCGGAAGCACCGCGGCTGCCCGCCGCGGAGCATCGGCGCCTGCGCGCGGATCCCTACGGGTCGCTGGTGGCGGTGGCCTGGTTCGCGGTGGTGCTCGGCCCCATCGTGGTGCTCGCGGCCTTCGTCGCCGGCCTCGGCCCGGCGGTCGCGGTGGGGGTGACGCTCGTCGGGATCGCTCTGACGCTGGGCGCCATCCTGCTGTTCGTGACGGCCCGGCGCTTCGCCACGGCGTGGGACGCGCGTGCCGCCCGGCTTCCCGCCTCCGTCGCGAGTGCGCGCCGTCGGCACACGCCGACGAGGGGATGGAACGTGGCGGCAGCGGTCGCGCTGCAGCTCGGGGTCTACGCGTTCTTCGGTGGCGTGGTGCTGCGCCAGCCCTGTCGCGACTGCGACCCGGTCGACTACGGCGACAGTCCCATCGAGGGCCTGATCGACGTGCTCGTGGGGCTCGGCGGCGCCCTCGTGGTGGTGCCCGTCGTCCTCCTCCTGCTCACGACCCTGCCGCACCTCGTGCGCACGGCTCTCGCCGAGCGGCGCACCCTGCGCGCGGCACGCGCCGGCACGCTGCAGCCGGGCGACGAGGTGGCGGCCCAGCTGCTCGACCTCGGCACGCTCGAGCGGCTCGCATACGGGCTGACGGTGCTGGGGTTCACGCTGCTGATGCTCGGCGGCACGTCGTGGGGCGCGCTCGCCAATGACCACGCGGCCTCGGAGGATGTCGCGGCGCTCGAGGCGCTGCACGTGCTGCTCGCGCCGGGGGCCGGGCTCGTTCTCGCGGGTCTCGCTGCGGGCATCGCCGGCGTGGTCGAGGCGCGCTCGCGCCGTGCCGCGATCCACGCGGCACTGCCCGGGTTCGACTGCGCGCCGCCGGCCGCGGGGCAGCCCGATGGCGGCTCCACGCTGGGGGCGGACCGCGCCGGCTTCGACGCGGGCGGAGGGTCGGACGGCGGGGGTGCCGACACCGGTGGAGGGTCGGACGGCGGCGGGGGCGGCGGCGACTGACCCGGCTTCTGCCCGGGCAGGCGCCCGTAGACTGCCCCCATGCGCGCGGCAGACATCCCGAACGACCTCTCGTCCGTCCTCGTCACCGAGGAGCAGATCCAGGAGAAGCTCGCGGAGCTCGCCGACCGCATCGAGGCCGACTACGCCGGCAAGAAGCTGCTGCTCGTGGGCGTGCTGAAGGGCGCCGTCATGGTGATGGCCGACTTCGCGCGGCACCTGAAGCGGGACATCGCGATGGACTGGATGGCGGTGTCGAGCTACGGCAGCTCCACCAAGTCCAGCGGCGTGGTGCAGATCCGCAAGGACCTCGACACCGACCTGGGCGGCTGGCACGTTCTGATCGTCGAGGACATCATCGACTCCGGCCTGACGCTGAGCTGGCTGCTCGACAACTTCGCGTCGCGCGGCGCCGAGTCGATCGAGGTGCTGGCGCTGCTGCGCAAGCCGGAGGCCGCCAAGGTGCACATCGAGTGCAAGTACCTCGGCTTCGACATCCCGAACGAGTTCGTGGTGGGCTACGGCCTCGACTACGCCGAGCGCTACCGCAACCTGCGCGACGTCGCGATCCTGGCGCCACACGTCTACGCGTAGTCCTCACGAAGGACCTCGCGCGAGGCGGGGTCGCTTCGCTTCGCGCTCGCCCGCCCTCGCCGGCGGTGCGGCCCACCGGCCGTACGCCCTGGGCGAAGCGCAGTCAGGGCATAGGAACCGCGGGGTAACGTGAACCCCAGTCGCCGTGGTTGCGGCGCGCACGACAGGAGGGGCAGGGGGAGACCCCGGACCATGGACTTCAAGAAGCTCACGCGCAATCCGCTGATCTACGTGCTGCTGATCGGCGTGCTCCTCATCGTCGGGTTCTCGCTGATCTCGAGCCTGACGGGCACGAAGCAGATCACGACCCAGCAGGGTCTCGAGCTCCTCGGCGGCGACACCGTCGAGAAGGTGCTGATCACCGACGGCGACCAGCGCGTCGACCTGCAGCTGTCGAAGCCGTACGAGGACGCGACCGACGTGCAGTTCTACTACGTCGAGGCGCGCGCCGACGAGGTCGTCTCCGCCATCGAGCAGGCCGCTCCCAAGGACGGCTTCAACGACGCCGTGCCGCGCGCGACCATCTGGGACAGCCTGCTCTCGCTGCTGCTGCCGATGCTGCTGCTCGGTCTGCTGTTCTGGTTCCTGCTGTCGAGCGCCCAGGGCGGCGGCGGCAAGGTCATGCAGTTCGGCAAGTCGCGCGCCAAGCTCGCCAACAAGGAGCACCCGGACGTCACGTTCCAGGATGTCGCCGGCGCCGACGAGGCGCTCGAGGAGCTGCAGGAGATCAAGGACTTCCTGAAGGAGCCCGCCAAGTTCCAGGCCCTCGGCGCACGCATCCCCAAGGGCGTGCTGCTGTACGGCCCTCCCGGCACCGGAAAGACCCTGCTGGCCCGCGCCGTCGCGGGCGAGGCGGGCGTGCCGTTCTACTCGATCTCGGGTTCGGACTTCGTCGAGATGTTCGTCGGCGTGGGTGCCAGCCGCGTGCGCGACCTGTTCAACCAGGCCAAGGAGAACTCGCCGGCCATCATCTTCATCGACGAGATCGACGCGGTCGGTCGACACCGCGGCGCCGGCATGGGCGGCGGACACGACGAGCGTGAGCAGACGCTGAACCAGATGCTCGTGGAGATGGACGGCTTCGACCCGAAGGCGAACGTGATCGTCATCGCGGCCACCAACCGCCCCGACATCCTCGACCCGGCGCTGCTGCGCCCGGGCCGCTTCGACCGCCAGATCGGCGTGGACGCTCCCGACCTCGCGGGTCGCCGTCGCATCCTGGAGGTGCACGGGCGCGGCAAGCCGCTGGCCGACAGCGTCGACCTCGACGTGGTCGCGCGCAAGACGCCCGGCTTCACCGGCGCCGATCTCGCGAACGTGCTGAACGAGGCCGCCCTGCTCACGGCGCGCTCCAACGCGCAGCTCATCGACAACCGCGCGCTGGATGAGGCGATCGACCGTGTCATCGCCGGTCCGCAGCGCCGCACGCGCGTGATGAACGACAAGGAGAAGCTCATCACGGCCTACCACGAGGGCGGTCACGCGCTCGCGGCGGCGGCGATGAACCACACCGATCCGGTCACCAAGATCACGATCCTTCCGCGCGGCAAGGCCCTCGGCTACACCATGGTCCTGCCCCTCGAGGACAAGTACTCGGTCACCCGCAACGAGCTGCAGGATCAGCTCGCCTACGCCATGGGCGGCCGCGTGGCGGAGGAGATCGTGTTCCACGACCCCACCACGGGCGCGTCCAACGACATCGAGAAGGCCACGGGCATCGCACGCAAGATGGTCACCGAGTACGGCATGACCACCGACGTGGGACCTGTGAAGCTCGCGTCGTCGAGCGGTGAGGTGTTCATGGGGCGCGACATGGGCCACGGGCGCGACTACTCCGAGCGCATCGCCGAGCGCATCGACCAGCAGGTGCGCGAGCTGATCGAGCAGGCGCACAACGAGGCCTACGAGGTGATCAACGCCAACCGCGACGTGCTCGACAAGCTGGCGCTGGCGCTGCTCGAGCACGAGACGCTCGATCACACGCAGCTCGAGGAGATCTTCAAGGACGTCCGGAAGCTGCCGCCGCGCCCCCAGTGGCTCTCGAGCAGCGAGCGTCCGGTGTCGCAGCTGCCTCCCGTGCAGGTGCCGCGTCGCGTGCAGCCGTCGGGCATCGCGGCATCGGCGAGCGCCGAGCAGTCGCCGAAGGCCTCGGCCGTGCGTCCGGCGACCGGGCAGGCGCGCCCCGCCACGGCGTGAGCGCCCCCATAGGATGACCGAATGGCCGTCGACAGGGAGCGCATCGCCGCGCTGACGCGAGAGCTGCTCATCGCGATCGGCGAGGACCCCGAACGCCCCGGCCTGCGGCAGACGCCGCAGCGGGTCGCCGACGCGAGCGCCGAGATGTTCGCGGGCGTCGGCCTCGACGCGGCCGAGCCGCTGTCGCACACGATCAGCGTGACGCATGGGCCCGCGCCCGACACCCTGCCGTCGGGCGCGGTCATCCTGCGCGACATCCGGTTCCGCTCGACGTGCGAGCACCACCTGCTGCCGTTCGCGGGGCACGCGCACATCGCGTACCTGCCCGGCGAGCAGGTCGTGGGCCTCGGGGCACTGCCGAAGGTCGTCGACATCCTGGCCGCACGCCCGCAGGTCCAGGAGCGCCTGGGCGAGCAGATCGCCGACACCATCGCCTCGTCGCTCGACGCGCGCGGCGTGCTCGTGGTGCTCGACGCGGCGCACCAGTGCGTCACGATGCGCGGATCGCGCCAGGTCGACAGCACGACCGTCACGATCGCGGCACGCGGCGAGCTGGCCGAGCCGGTGCAGCGCGCAGAGATCATCGCCCTGATCGGGAGGGGCGCGTGACGGCGCGAGCGACCGGCGGACGCCCGCAGATCTGGGGCATCGTCAACGTCACGCCCGATTCCTTCAGCGACGGCGGCCGGTTCTTCGACGCCGAGCGCGCCGTCGCGCACGGCCGCGTGCTGCGCGCGCAGGGCGCCGATGTGCTGGATGTGGGCGGCGAGTCGACACGGCCGGGCTCGCAGCCGGTCGGCGCCCAGGAGGAGACGCGGCGCGTGCTGCCGGTGATCGAGGCGCTCGCCGCGGACGGCGCGACCGTGAGCGTCGACACCTACCGGGCCGAGACGGCCCGGGCGGCGATCGGGGCGGGCGCGGCGATCGTCAATGACGTGTCGGGCGGTCTGGCCGACCCGGCCATCCTGGACGTGGTCGCCGAGACCGGCGCGCTGGTCGCCCTCGGGCACTGGCGCGGGCCGTCGGCCGACATGTACGCCCGTGCCGAGTACGACGCCATCGGCCCGGAGGTGGCGAACGAGCTGCGAGAGCGGGTGGACGCGGCGGTCGCGGCGGGCATCGCACGCGAGCGGATCATCCTCGACCCCGGGGTCGGGTTCGCCAAGGCCGGCGAGCAGAACTGGGCGCTGCTGCGGCAGTTGGACGCGATCACGGCCCTGGGGCTGCCTGTGCTGATCGGCACCTCGCGCAAGCGGTTCCTGGACTCCGCGCTGGGCGACGACGCGTCGATCGAGCGCAAGGACCTCGCGACGGCCGTGACCAGCGTGCTGGCCGCGCAGCGCGGCGCCGCCGCCGTGCGCGTGCACGACGTCGTCGCGACGCGGGACGCGCTCGCCGTGGCGCGGGCATGGGAAGGATGACGATGCACTTCGTGGACATGATCGAGCTGACCGGCCTGCGCGCGTTCGGGCGGCACGGGGTCTTCGACTTCGAGCGCGAGAACGGCCAGGACTTCGTGGTCGACCTGCGGCTGGGACTGTCGACGTCGCGCGCCGCCGAGACCGACGACGTCGCCGACACGGTGCACTACGGGGAGCTGGCCGAGCGGGTGGTGGCCATCGTGGGCGGCGAGCCGGTGAACCTCATCGAGACGCTCGCGCACCGGATCGCCGACGCCGTGATGGAGGACGAGCGCATCCGGTTCGTCGCCGTCACCGTGCACAAGCCGCAGGCGCCCATCCCGGCACAGTTCGCGGATGTCGCGGTGACCGTGCACGCGTCGCGCCCGGCCGAGCCGACCTGGGCGGAGTCGCAGTGATGTCCCGGTCGTGGCCTGTCAGCGCGGGGCCGTGTCCCAGTCATGGCCGTTATGGCCGGGTCATTGCGGCCACAAGTGGGACACGGCACGAGGGAGGGTGCCCGTGAGCCGCGATC
This sequence comes from Microbacterium sp. NPDC096154, assembly GCF_040302945.1. Classification (NCBI taxonomy): domain Bacteria; kingdom Bacillati; phylum Actinomycetota; class Actinomycetes; order Micrococcales; family Microbacteriaceae; genus Microbacterium; species Microbacterium sp. NPDC096154. Next base: position 5,164 of record NZ_JBEOSM010000005.1, on the reverse strand, counting down.
TCGCCCGGCCGCTGGGGACGCCGCCGGCGCCGACGCGGGCCGAGGCCGTGACGGCCGTTGTCGCGCTCGGCGCGAACCTGGGCGACCGGGCGGCGACGCTGACGGCGGCGCTCGAGGAGCTGCGGCGGCTGCCGCTTGTGGACGAGGTGGTCGCCTCGACGCCGATCGAGTCGGTCGCCGTGACGCTGGAGGGGCCGGATGAGGCCGAGCCCGCGTACCTGAACGCCGTCGCCCTGGTGCGCACCCGGCTGGCGCCCTCGGTGCTGCTCGGCATGCTGCACGCGATCGAGGCGCGGCACGGGCGGGAACGTCGGGAGCGCTGGGGCGCGCGCACGCTCGACCTCGACCTGATCGCCTACGGCGACGTGGTGTCGGCCGACGAGCGCCTGCTGCTGCCGCACCCGCGCGCGGCCGAGCGCGACTTCGTGCTGTCGCCGTGGCTCGAGATCGATCCCGACGCCGTGCTGCCGGGCCGTGGACGGGTTGCGGACCTCCTCGCCCGGCTGGGGGAGGCGCCGTGAACCGCACGTCGCCGCTCGCGCTGCTCGTGGCCGCGGTGCTCGGCGGCGGAGCCGGGTTCCTGATCGACCACGTGCTCACGCTCTCGGGCCGGCCGACGTTCGCTCCCGCCGTCGGACTGCCCATCCTGCTCGTGCTGCTGGGCGCCGTGTGCCTCGTGACGGCGTGGCCCGTGCGACGCTCGACGCGCCGGGCGGGAGCGCCCCGGGTCGACCCGTTCCGGGCGGTGCGGATCGCGATCCTCGCCAAGGCCTCGAGTCTGGTCGGCGCGGCGGTCGGCGGCGCCGCGGCGGGCCTGCTGCTGTACGTCTCGACGCGACCGGTGAGCCCGGCGCTAGGCTCGATGGCGACCACCATCGCCACCATCGCGGCGGGCGCCGCGCTCGTGGTCGCGGCGCTGGTCGCCGAGCAGTTCTGCAGCCTGCCCCCAGGCTCCGGCACAGAGGATCCCGATGAGCGAGAGCCAGATGACGCCCAGCCCGGAGACGCCGGGCACTGATCCGGCGGCCGGCGAGCCTGCGGCCGGTACGGCACACCCCGTGCTCGACCGGCATACCTACACGTCGCTGCGGGAGCCGCGCGCGGCCGGCCGCCTCGCGCTCGACGGCGCCTGGCACCAGATCTCGCCGAAGTACGTCGTGTCGCAGACCGTGCAGAACGCGATCCTCATCGCGATCGCCCTCGCGATCGCCCTGGTGCTCAGCCTCGGGATGGAGCAGCACTGGGTGTGGATCCCGGCGGGCATCCTGATCGTCACGACCCTGATCGCCCAGGTCGTGCTGCCGCGCCAGGCGCGGGCGCTGGGGTACATGCTGCGCGATGACGACCTCGTCTTCCGCAAGGGCATCCTCTGGCAGCGGATGATCGCGGTCCCCTACGGCCGCCTCCAGCTGGTGGACATCACGCAGGGCCCGATGGACCGCGCGTTCGGCATCGCCAAGCTGAAGATGGTCACGGCCGCGGCCACGACCGGCGTCGAGGTGCCGGGGCTCTCGCGCGAGGCGGCGGAGGCGCTGCGAGACACGCTGATCGACGTGGCCGAGACGCGGCGGACGGGACTGTGAGCGACAGCCCCGAGCTCCGTCCCGCCGGCGCGCCCGTGGCTCTCGCCGAGGGCGGCGCGTCGTCGATGGCCGACGGCGGATGGCACCGGATGCACCCGCTCACGCCGCTGTTCCAGGGCGGGCTGGTGCTGCTCGTGGTGGCCGGCATCGCGATCGGTAACCTGCGCGACCACCTCATCTACTGGTTCGTCGCCATCGTCGCCCCGGGCGTCGATGTCGGCGACGATGCGCCGGGCGATCCCGTCGACTGGGTCCTCCGCAGCGGACTGATCGGGTGGGGGCTGCTGGCGGTGCTGCTGCTCGTGGTCGTGCTGGCCGCGGTCTTCTGGGTGCTGTGGCGCTTCCACCAGTTCCGCATCACGGGAGATGACGTCGAGGTGCGCAAGGGGCTCGTCTTCCGCACGCATCGCCGCGCGCCGCTCGACCGAGTGCAGGGCGTGAACCTCACGCGCCCGTTCCCCGCGCGGCTGATCGGCATGGCGAAGCTCGAGGTGGTGGGCGCCGGCACGGACGCGAACGTGTCGCTCGAGTACCTGGCCACGCGCCGGGCCGAGGAAGTGCGCGCCGACATCCTGCGGCTCGCCTCGGGGGCCCGAGCTGTGCGTCAGGCGGCCCGCGACGGCGTCGCGATCGCGCCCGGACGAGGCCTCGTCGGGGCCCTCAACGAGGGCGTCGCGGGCATCATCGACGGCGTCGACCACGCCGATCTCGTGCCGGAGAGCGTGGTCAAGATCCCGACGGGGCGCCTGATCGGATCGCAGGCCATCAGCGGCCTGATCTGGCTCGGCTTCTTCCTGCTGATCTTCGCCGTCACGATGGCGTTCATGCTGCCGGTCGCGCTGTCGAACGAGGACGGCGACGGCCTGCTCGTGCTGCTGGGCGCGGGCCTCGGCACGGGCATCCCGCTGGTGCTCGCCGCATTCGCGATCACCTGGACGCAGATCACGCGCTCGCTGCGGTACGCGATCGCGCCCACCCCCGACGGCGTGCGCGTCACGTTCGGCCTGTTCACGACGGTGACCGAGACGCTGCCGCCCGGCCGCATCTTCGCCGTCGAGGTGACGCAGTCGCTGCTGTGGCGGCCGTTCGGCTGGTGGACGATCAAGATCAACCGGATGAGCGGCCAGAGCGCCGCCCAGCAGGCATCGGGACAGGGCCAGCAGTTCAACACCGTGCTGCCGGTCGGCACGCGGGCCGACGTCGAGCGCGTGCTGGCGCTGATCCTGCCGGATGTGCCGGCGCAGGATCTGCCGCTGATCTGGGACCACGGCATGCTGGGGCCCGTCGCCGAGTCCGGCGTCGTGGACCCCTACACGACCATGCCGCGTCGTGCCTGGTGGCGGCGTCCGGTGTCGTGGCGTCGCCACGGATACGCGCTCACCGGCTACGCCCTGCTGCTGCGCCGCGGGCGCGTGTGGCGCAAGCTGGCGGTGTTCCCGCTCGCCCGCCTGCAGGGCGTGTCGATCGCCCAGGGGCCGATCGATCGACTGCAGCGCGTCGCCTGGGCCCAGGCGCACAGCGTCACCGGGCCCGTGTCGGGCCAGGTCGTGGGCCTCGACCGCGGCGACGCGCTCGACCTGCTGCAGCGCGCGAGCCGCGCCGCGGTCGCCGCCGCCGCGGCCGACCAGTCGCACCGCTGGCTGCAGCATCTGCCGGCCCCGGATGTCGCGCCCGCGCCCGCATCGGACGCCGCCATGGGGCCGGGCGCCGCGATGGGATCGGGCGCGGGGCGGGCGGGCGCCCCGGAGGCGACCGCATGAGGCGCGACGGGCGGCTCGGGGTCGGCATCATCGGCGCCGGACGGGTGGGGCCCGTGATCGGCGCGGCGCTCGCCGGGGCCGGTCACGCGCTCACAGGGATCACGAGCGGCTCCGACGACGAGCGTGTCCAGGCCATGCTGCCGGGACTGCCGGTGCTCGATGCGCTGGAGGTGGCGCGCCGCAGCGAGCTGGTGATCCTGGCGGTGCCGGGGCGCGAGCTCGCCGGCCTGGTGTCGGGGCTCGCCGAGCTCGGCGCCTGGCAGGTCGGGCAGCTCGTGCTGCACACCGACGCCGAGCACGGTACCGGGGTTCTCCGCCCGGCCGCCGAGCGCGGCGCGATCCCGCTGGCCGTGCACCCCGCCATCGCGTTCACGGGCACGAGCATCGACCTGCGTCAGCTCGCCGCCTCGTACGCCGCGGTGACGGCGCCGGCCGCCGTGCTGCCCATCGCGCAGGCGCTCGCCGTGGAGATCGGGTGCGAGCCCGTGGTGGTCGCCGAGGAGGACCGTGCGGCCTATGCCGAAGCCATCGAGACCGCTTCGGAGTTCTCCCGCCAGATCGTGCGACAGGCCACCGGCATCCTGCGCGGGATCGGCGTCGACAACCCCGGCGGCTACCTCTCGGCGCTGGTGCGCTCGACGGTCGATCAGGCGCTGACGGAGGCGAGCCCCGCGATCCCGGATCTGCCGCCCGACCCCGACGCTTGATCCGAGGACACGTGTTCTCAACGAGGACACGCCGTCTGAGCGCTCGGATGACGTTTCCTCGTTGAGAGCACGTGTTCTGAGTGCTCAGGACGCCGCCCGTAGGATTGAGGGCATGCCTGAGACGCCCGCCGAGAACGCAGCCGAGCCCACCGAAGAGGACATCTTCGAGCAGAAGGCGGTGCGTCTGGCGAAGCGCGAGCGGCTGATCGCCGAGCGCGAGTCGGCCGCGGGCGGCGCGTACCCCGTCACGGTGCCGGTGACCCACACCATCCCGGCTCTGCGCGCACGGTACGGCGACCTCGAGGCGGGCGCCGAGACCGGCGAGACCGCCGCGGTCGCGGTAAAATAGAGCAATTAATTTTATTAATAAGGTTAATTAGTTACATAAGCAGATGAAATATTTATACTATAATAAGCCTTGAATTTCCCCGTTATCATCCAAATAAATTCGCTCTGCTGCTGGTGTTTTTGGCAACCCTGGCATCGTCATTACCGTTCCCGTATACACTACAATAAACTTAGCACCTGCTGAGACGGAGATGCCATTTACTTGTACTGTAAATCCTTCTGGGGCACCAAGCAGCTTAGGTTGATCTGAAAAGGAATATGGGGTTTTCGCCATACAAACAGGTAGGTTTCCATATCCTAATTGTTCCGCATCCTTGATTTGTTTGCTTGCTTTTGCTGAAAATTGTACATCTTTACCACGATAAATTTCAGTTACAATTTTCTCGATTTTTTGTTGAATACTTAGTTCTAGATCGTAAATTGGGTGGAACTGGGTTATAGCTTTAACTTCAGCTTCAGTAATTGTTTCAACAACTGCATTTGCTAATGCAACTCCACCTTGGCCCCCATCAGCCCAAACATTGGAGATTTCAGCGTGAATTCCTAATTCATTGCAATATTGTACTAAAAAATTTATTTCCTCCTGAGAATCCGTCAAGAAATGATTAATCGCTACAACGACAGGTACTCCAAATTTCGTAATATTTTCAATATGTCTTTTCATATTAGCTAAACCAGTCTGTAGTGCCTCTAAATTAGGTAACTCTAGTTCACTCTTAGCGACTCCACCATTATGTTTTAGTGCCTTTAACGTCACAACAAGTAC